>CAYJJP010000107.1:0-7250 GCA_964370525.1 uncultured Desulfovibrionaceae bacterium
AAATGACCATGATGGAAAACCGCTTCGTACCTGCTCGCTTCAAAGACGGTTACGGACCTGTTGGCGCATGGTTCTTGCTCTTCAAAGCTAAAGCCACCAACGCAAAGGGTGAAGATTACTGCGTAACCAACGCTGCTATGCTTAAGCCTTACGAAGATCGCGGCTATGCTAAGGGTCACATTATCCCCACTTGCTTGCGTAACCATATGATGCTTCGCGAAATGCGCGAAGGTCGTGGTCCTATCTACATGGACACCAAGACTGCATTGCAAAACACCTTTGCTACTCTTAACGAAGAGCAACAAGGTCACCTTGAGTCCGAAGCATGGGAAGACTTCCTCGACATGTGCGTAGGCCAAGCTAACCTTTGGGCTTGTATGAACATTCAGCCTGAAGAAGTCGGCTCTGAAATTATGCCTACCGAACCTTATCTTTTAGGTTCACACTCAGGCTGCTGCGGTATCTGGGCTTCCGGTCCAGACGAGCCGTGGGTACCTGAAGACTACAAAGTACGCGCTTCTAACGGTAAAGTATACAACCGCATGACAACTGTAGAAGGCCTCTGGACTTGCGCTGACGGCGTTGGTGCTTCCGGTCACAAGTTCTCTTCCGGTTCACACGCTGAAGGACGTATTTGCGGTAAGCAAATGGTTCGCTGGTGCATCGACCACAAAGACTTTGTACCTTCCTTCAAAGAAACTGCTGATGAGTTGAAAGACCTTATCTACCGTCCATATTACAACTATTTGGAAGGCAAAGATGCTTCAACAGATCCAGTAGTTAACCCTAACTACATCTCTCCAAAGAACTTCATGATGCGCCTTATCAAGTGCACCGATGAATACGGCGGTGGTGTATCTACTTACTACACAACCTCAGCTGCTCTGCTCAACACTGGCTTCCATCTTCTTGGAATGCTTGAAGAAGATTCCTACAAACTGGCTGCTCGTGACCTCCACGAACTGCTCCGCTGCTGGGAAAACTACCATCGCCTCTGGACCGTACGTTTGCATATGCAACACATTCGCTTCCGTGAAGAATCCCGTTACCCCGGTTTCTACTACAGAGCCGACTTCATGGGTCTTGACGACAGCAAGTGGAAGTGCTTTGTAAACTCAAAGTATGATCCTGCCACCGGTGAAACAAAGGTATTCAAGAAGCCTTATTATCAAATTATTCCTACTGAATAATAAGTAAGTGCAATGCCTGCCCCCCAAGTGTAATACCTTGGGGGGCAGCTGTAAGCCCTGTGACTTTTATCAAAAAAAGTTGGAAGGGGATACACCTGCACCTTACGCCGGATATAAAAGGAACAATGTTTGCGGGTGGCTTATGAGTCGCCTTTTTTTTTTCTAAGCATGAAAATATATCAACGTGCTTAGGTTATATAGAAAACGCTGGTTAGTAATTTTATTTTTTCACGCTTGAAAGATGAAAAGCAACAAAGCAGTGTTTTTGTTACTGTTAGGAGGATTATAGGATGTCCAACTCCATCCTCGTCGTAGGCGGTGGATTTTCCGGTCTTACCGCGGCCCTAGAAGCGGCAGAATTGGGACATGATGTTTACATCGTAGAAAAAAGCCCTTTTCTTGGCGGCAGAGTGGCACAGCTCAATAAGTATTTTCCCAAACTCTGTCCACCCTCATGTGGCTTGGAAATTCAATTCCAGCGCATTAGAAAAAATCCACGCATAAAGTTTTTTACACTTGCAGAAGTGGTTGCTTTTTCAGGCTCAAAAAACAATTACACAGCCACCATTAACATTAAACCACGCTATACGGCGCCGCATAATGTGGATTATACTCTCCTTGCTTCAAGCATGGACGGTGAAACGGTGAACGATTTTGATTTTGGCCTCTCAAAGCGCAAAGCCTTATATCGTTCCATGCCATTTGCTTTTCCGGGGCGTTTTGTACTTGACCCAAAAACACTTACAAAATCAGACTTTGTCAAGTTAAGCCGTCAAGGTAATTGGGATTTGAAGGAAGAAGAGCGCACCATTGAGCTAAATGTGGGTTCTGTGGTTATTGCCACCGGCTGGAAACCTTATGATTTGAAAAAATTAAACAATCTCGGTTCCGGAAACGTAAAAAACTGTGTTTCCAATATGCAACTTGAACGACTTGCTTCGCCCTTTGGCCCAACTCATGGCAAACTTGTGCGCCCATCGGATGCAAAAATTCCGCAAAGGGTCGCCTTTGTTCAATGTGCCGGCTCACGAGATGAAAATCACTTAAATTACTGTTCATATATCTGCTGTATGGCATCGCTTAAACAAGCGCAATACTTTGCAGAACAAAATCCTCATGTGCATATAACTATTTTCTACATAGATTTACGCACACCGGGTCGCTATATGAACGTACTTGAAAAAGTTCAGAACCAGCCCAATGTTTCCTTTGTTAAAGGAAAAGTGGCCAAAGCCGTACAAGGCGAAAATGACAATGTGATTCTCACAGTGGAAGATGCCGTTCGTGGTGAAAAGTTAACCTTAACCTATGATATGGCAGTGCTTGCCACGGGAATGCAGCCAACATTAGCCGAAGAAAAACTCCCCTTCCCCGTAGCCATTGATGAAGACGGATTCATTACCAATGGCGAAGAAGCCGGGATTTTTGCTGCCGGCTGTGCACGTATGCCACTTGACGTCATGCGCTCGGCACAATCTGCAACCTCGGCCGCCATGAAGGCAATACAAACGGTAAAAGGGGGTAGCTAAGCATGGCCACAAAAATAGGTGTGTATTTTGATGCACAAAATATCGGCGGTGGCATAAATCTTGATGAGCTTGCCCTCTCCGTCAGTAAGAAATGGGGCGATTTTACCCCCATCGTGAAGTGTTATCCCGAGCTTGCCAAGGCCACGAAGGATATACAAGACGACATAAATGCCAACGGACTTGACGGCGTGCTTATTTGCGGAACAAGTCCTCGTAATGATACGGCTATTTATGCTTTTGAAGGCGTCATGGTCGAACGTGTGAACTTACGTGAACAATGCGTGCTTGCCTATAAAAATCCCGACGGCAGTGCCTTAAACGAAAAAGAACTCATAGCTCCCACGCTCTTGGCACTCATGGCTCAAGACTATGTGCATATGGGTGTGGTGAAATTACAAAAAGCCACTGCTCCTGAAGGTGCTGAAAATAAAGGCATAAAACGTGTGCTGGTTGTGGGCGGCGGCTGGACGGGCTTAACAAGTGCCATGCAGCTCTCAAAGGCAGGATATGAAGTTGTCTTGGTGGAAAAACAAAATAAACTTGGCGGACATGTGCAAAATATTCCCAATGCAAGCCCCTTGGAAGCACCATGGACTTTGCCGCAATCTTCCGGTCTGGATTTTAAGATTGCCTCTGTTGAAGGGGATAAAAACATAACCGTTTATACTTCTGCAACCATGGGTAAACTTTCCGGACAGCCCGGCGAGTTTGTCGCACAAATTCACACAGCATCCGGTGAAGTGACTGTGGAAGTTGGTGCAGCTGTTCTTGCCAGCGGCTGGACACCGCTGGATGCCAAGAAATATTTGGCACCCATGGGTTATGGTGTATTGCCAAAAGTTTACCATGCCGGCGAGTTTGGAAAGTTATTACGTGAAGGTTTAATCAATCCAAAACGTGTTGCTTTTATCCTAGATACAACTCTTGCTGAAGAAGCGGCTAAAGCGGCTGCCGAACAAGTTTGTACGGAAAGCAACGACGCCGAACCGGCACCGGCTCCTGCTGCTGCCGACGCTGCTACCGACGCTGCTGAAGGTGAAGGTGAAAAATTCGTCAAAGAAGATTTGGAATGCATCAAACACTTGACTTACTCCAATTCCGTTTCTTCCATTGCTGCTTTGCGTCTGGCCAATACAGTATGTGACAAAAATGAAGGCGCACAAGTTTTCATTTTGTATAAGCACATGGTTGTTCAAGGTATTTTAGAGCGTTACTATAAACATGCGCAAAATAGACTTGGTATCATGATGACCAAGGCCGATGTGACCAACATTGCACAAGGTCAAGGCGAAGCCCTTACCGTATCTTGCCAAAACACCTTGCTTGGTATGGATTTTGATATTGATGTTGACGCCGTGGTCTTACCCACCGGAATTGTCCCAACAACAGCCAAAGAAGCCGTAATGCAATTTGATTATCGCCAAGGACCTGATTTTCCCGATTTGGGACTTTTCAACGGTTTCAGCGACTCCAATTACATCTGCTTCCCTTATGAAACACGCCGCACAGGTGTATATGCCGCCGGTTGCGTGCGTCAGCCCATGACCATGGACGCCTGCGAAGAAGATGCCTATGGCGCTGCCTTAAAGGCCATTCAGTGCATCGAAGCTGCCGACCACGGTGTGGCTGTACATCCTCGCTCGGGCGATCTTTCCTATCCCATCTTCAACTTTGTGCGCTGCACCCAGTGTAAGCGTTGCACCGAAGAGTGTCCGTTTGGTGCTCTTGATGACGATGAAAAAGGAACGCCAAAACCAAATCCGGCTCGTTGCCGTCGTTGCGGCACTTGCTTTGGTGCGTGTCCTGAACGTGTCATATCCTTTGCCAATTACAACATTGACCAAATCGGTTCCATGATTAGGGAAGTGCATGTTCCTAAAGACTTTAAAGCCGACGGTCCTCGTATTCTCATCTTGGCCTGCGAAAACGATGCCTACCCGGCTCTTGATATGGCTGCCATGCGTCGTAAAGCATGGAGTCCTTACGCACGTGTTATTCCAGTGCGTTGCCTTGGCTCCATCAATGCCATTTGGGTATCGGATGCCATGAGTAAGGGATTTGACGGTGTCATGTTACTTGGTTGTAAATATGGTGATGATTATCAATGTCACTTTATTAAAGGCTCTGAAATATGTAACCGTCGTAAAGAAAATATTGCTGAAACTCTTAATCGTTTGGGCGTTGAACCCGAACGTGTGGGGCAGTTGGAAGTGGCCATTGATGAATACGATAAGGTGCCTGACCTTATTGATGGTTTTGTGTCTCAAATTATCAGCATGGGACCAAACCCCTTCAAGGGCATGTAGGAGGCATTATGACACAAATTAAAATACAACCTGATCTGGATTATGTGAAAGAGCTGTCTAGTGTTGGCGGCGACTCGGTGAAAAAGTGCTATCAATGCGCAACATGCTCCGTGGCTTGCCCTGTGGCTCCTGCCAACAGCCCCTATCCCCGTAAGGAAATGGTCTGGGCTTCGTGGGGCATGAAGGACAAACTCAAAGGCGATATCGACCTTTGGCTGTGCCACAATTGCGGCAACTGCTCCGACCTGTGCCCGCGCGGCGCACGTCCGGCTGACGTTATGTCTGCTGCTCGTAATACAGTGTACCGTGACCTCACAGAACCAAGTATTATTGGTAAATGGATGAGCTCAGCCAAGGGCTTACCCATGCTCATCGGCATACCTGCCATTCTTTTCCTCGTTATTTGGATGATTAGGGCAAGCATTGTCGGGTCATGGTTCCCCACAAATGCTGACGGAAGCATTGTTTATAGTTCCATCTTCCATATCCTTTTTGTAATCGACCCCCTGTTTATGATCACTTTCTTTGGTGCTGTCTTTGTGCTCTTTAAAGGTTCACAAAAGCTCATTGCCGGCTTTAAACCCGAAGGTACCATGCTGGTGGTGGGAAAGACAAAGCCGTGGTTTATGCATTTATTTGATGTGATTGTACAAGAAATCATTACGCACAAAAAGTTTAGCGACTGCGACGAAGGAAAAGATGTAGAGAAAAGCTGCACGGATTGTTCCGGCGCAAGCTCCTGTTCCATAGATAAAATCAAGGAAAATCGTAAAGTTGGGCATATGCTTCTCGTGGCAAGCTTTGTGGCTTTGGCAACGGTTACGGGTGTAGTTGCCGGTGCTGCTTGGGGCGGCATGATTTTTCCTGCTTTACAAATGCCAACACCGCTTGACCAGCTAAACCCCGTGAAAGTACTGGCGAATATTGGTGCATTGGCCATGGTTGTTTCCTTGGGTATACTTACTGTAAGACGTAAAAAGCTTGACCCGAAAAAAGAAACCTCAGCCTTTCACGATTGGTACTTACTGGGTGTCATTTGGGTGGTAGCCATTACCGGTATTTTGAGCCAACTTTTCCGCCTTATGGAAATAGCTGTACCGGCATTTTGCGTTTATTACTTGCACTTAGTGTCCGTTTGGATGCTCTTTGCTTACCTGCCTTGGTCAAAACTTGGGCACTTTGTATACAGAACAGTTGCGCTGACTTATGTGCGCATGATTGGCCGTAAATAGACTGTTATAGCAGTTCCGCTTAACATTTGTAATGTTAAGCTCTTAAAGGCACGCCTCACTTCGGCGTTAAACGTGCAAGTAAATTGCACTTACGCCTCAGCGGCGGTCGCCTGCTTTCGCAGTCGACATAGCAATTCTTGAGGGATTGCTATAAACACTTGAAAAAGCTCCTAAGGAGGGGATTAAATGTCTGATGAAGCACGTAAAGTTTTCCCATTGGAAAAAGTTTTAGCCATTGTAGTTGGCAATGAAAATGTTGATGTAAAAGATGTGGCAGGCTACCTTTTAGGTCGCAGTTTAGAATGTGACTTTAGCGCACGCGCCGTAGCACCCATGGCAGCCGGTTGGCTTGCCAGTCTGTTCCCTAAATTTGTTGCCCTTACTTGGGACGATTCAAAACCTTGGGATACATTTGTACAAGAAAATAAGACAGATCTTGGGGATTCCGTTTCTATTGAGCCCATGAGTGCCAAAATGAAGGCTTTCGCAGGAAAGACCATTGATTATATAGCTGAAATGGATGGCATTGTAAAAAAACAAGGCGGTGAAATCGCCGATCTTGAAGCAAGAGTTGCAGAGTTGTCGCCACTTGAAAACAGATGTAAAGATCTTGAAAAAAATTGTGATCAGCTTGAAGCCAAGGTCAAAACCATGACCACCGAAATGGGCGGTTTGCGCCGTGATATGCTTCCCTTCCAAGGTAAGATGGCCATTGATGAGGCTGAACTATTAAACCTCATTAAAACAACCATAAAGGATAATATGAAGGGAATAGTTGTTGCGGCCGGCGGCGCTGCCGGTGCTGCGGCTGTTGCCGATGCCGCTGTTGAAGAAGCCGGTCAAGATTCAGGGCCTGAACCTGACTTTGGCTTTGGTGCTTCCGGATCTGACGGCGACGGATTTGGTTTCTAATTTTAAAACTTTCTTGGGGGAGGGACCTTTTTGAAAAAAGGTCTCCTCCCCCAAACACCCACCCCCAAAAACTTTTCATAC
>CAYJJP010000108.1:0-7247 GCA_964370525.1 uncultured Desulfovibrionaceae bacterium
AAAAATACTATATTTACTTGCCTCTTGAATTCAATCAACTAAATTGGTAGGGTATTGCAAGAGATAATAAGGGAAGGATGAACTAAATATTTTTATCAGTGTAATATTTCACGAGCGCACTGAGTTTGGAAAAAAATATTAATATTGTTAATTAAAAGGATTTGCATGTTATGCAAGAGCAAACAACTATAGACGGCGCACTCGACACCCAACGCCTTGCCAAGGTGCGTCAGGAAATCGATCGTGTTGATCAGGAACTTTTACGCATGCTTAATATGCGTGCGAGCTTGAGTCTTGAGGTTGGAAGTATTAAAGCTGCCGCCAAGGTGCAAGCGCAGGATAAAACCGATACCGGCGATATTATCTTCAAGCCTGAACGAGAACGCGAGGTATTAGAAAACTTAGAGAAGCATAACGGCGGACCTTTACCGCATACCCATGTATGCACCATTTGGCGAGAAATTTTTTCTTCGTCACGCGCCCTGCAAAGGCCACAGCTGGTGGCTTATTTGGGGCCAGAAGGCACATTCTCTTATTTTGCCGGTTTGGAATATCTGGGTAAAAGCGTACAAATGCAAGCTTTTTCGCACTTTTCTGATGTTTTTCGCTCTGTTTATGAGGGAAAGTGTGGTCTTGGAGTTATTCCTTTGGAAAACTCTTTAGAAGGCACTGTCGGCCAATGCTTTGATTTATTTTATGATTTTGACGTATTCATCCATGCAGAGCTTTTCATGCATATTAATCATAATCTTTTAAGCAATGCCCAAAACGTAAAAGATGTTGTTAAAATTTACTCACATCCACAAGCCTTGGCGCAGTGCGATACTTGGCTTAAAGCACATGTGCCTTGGGCGGAGCTTATTCCCATGCCGTCAACGGCTGCTGCCGCAAGACAGGTTGCGCAGCAATCGAATGGTGCAGTTATTGGTAATGCTGCTTTGGCGCAGATGTATCCCTTCAATATTTTAGCTTCTTCCATTGAATCGAGTACGGATAATTGGACGCGTTTTGTAATTATTGGCAAGCAAAAAAATGATAATGCAGCGCAAACCACATTGCCGCAAAAGAGTTCGTTGCTCTTTACACTTATTGATAAGCCCGGTTCCTTATCGTCTGTGCTATCCATTTTTGCAGAATATGGTATTAATATGCGAAAATTAGAGTCACGCCCCCTACGGCTTTCCGGCGGAGAATGCTGGCGTTATGTCTTTTTTGCCGATGTGGAGTGTAATTTGCGCGCGAATGAATATGCGGAAGCCGTGGAGAAAATTAGAGAGCTTTGTAGTTCATTTCGTATACTTGGTTCTTATCCCTTAGCCGCACAACGTCATAACTAATATAGAGGATATAACATGCTTACAGTAGAAGCTCCAGCTTCCAAATCTCTTTCACATCGCATGCTTATGGCAGCGGCCTTAACTAATGACAGTTCAGTTGTATCTCGTGTTCTCATGAGTCATGATATAGAATGCACCATAAATGTACTTACAAATATAGGTGCGAGAATTTCACTTTTGCGGAATAATTCGCAGCAAGGGCAAGGTGTTGGCAATTTTCTTATTACCGGAATTGACACGCCCTTGGGGATCAACGTTGGGCCTGCTCCCATTTCTTGTGACATGCATGAGTCAGGCACTTCTTGTCGCTTGCTTACTGCAATTCTGAGCACTTGCGACGGATTTTTTCGTGTTCATGGTGCGCCTCGTATGCATGAGAGGCCCATGCATGATTTAACCAAAGCTCTTATGCATCTTGGTACTTCTATTATTTTTCAGGAACAAGAAGGTCATGCTCCATTTTTGTTGCAAGGAAAGTCTTCAACGCATCACAATACTTCCCATGAAATTCAAAACGAAATTGTCATTAGTTGTAATGCTTCCAGTCAATATCTGTCGGGGCTTTTGCTCGCTGCACCGCGCGTAAGTGGCGGCCTTACCATTACTCTTGGTGGCTCAAAGGTTGTTTCTTGGCCTTATGTTGTGTTGACATTGCAAACATTACAAGATTTTAATGTGCCTTTTTATGTACAGCAATATATCGATGGTAATTGGCAAGAAGTGGATTGGCAAAGCTTAGAAGCTGCCATTCCGGGGGAAACTCGTTTTTGTGTGCCTGAAGGCAGATTTCATGCAGGAGAATATTTTGTAGAAGGAGACTGGTCCGGGGCGTCTTATTTCATAGCTGCCGGTGCTCTTGGCAGTCAACCGGTTATGATTAAAGGGCTTAATGCTGAATCTCGTCAAGGTGACAGAGCCATAATTGATATTTTGAAACAGATGGGTGGAGCCTTTTCTTTTGATAGTACGGACGATAAGGAATTGGTTGTTTATCCGTCAAAATTACACGGAGTTACTGTTGATATGGGCGCATGTCCCGACCTTGTGCCCACTGTGGCGGTTATGGCAGCCTTTGCGACAGGTGAAACAATTATACGAAATTGTGAGCATTTACGAATAAAAGAGTCGGATCGTATCGCCGCTCCGGCCATGGAATTGCGCAAAGTTGGCGTTACCGTTGAGGAACTTTCAGACGGTTTACGCATCACGGGGCTTGGGCAAGTGCCAACATTTGCCAAGGAAACGAAATTTTGCACGCACAATGATCATCGCATTGCCATGTCTCTGGCTTTACTTGGTTTGCATGGGCAAGAGCCACAGATGGATGATGTGAGTGTTGTGAAAAAATCCTTTCCGCATTTTTGGGATGAATGGAGAAAGCTCTATGTCTAAAAATATTTTGGTTGTCGGCAGCAAGGGGCGCATGGGAGCCTATTTTTTGAGAAAACTTCAAAAGCTGTCGAAAACTAAAAATGAATATAGTGCATGGGGTATAGATGTTCCTTTGACTGAGGAAAGAATGTGGCTATGCTGCAAGGATGTAGATCTTGTCATTTTATGTGTTCCAGCCAGTGCCATAGCAAGCGTGCTGCAGCTCATGGTACCTCATTTGCAAACGCATTGTATTATCAGCGATATAACGTCGGTTAAAGAATATCCCTTGGAACAGATTCATAAATATTGGCAAGGCGCCGTTGTGGGGACGCATCCCCTTTTTGGTAACAAATCTCCGCGTGGATCCGATTTGCCTGTGGCCATTGTTGAAACTGCAAGCAGTACAGAAGCTGCGTTAAACTTTGTGGAAAATCTTTTTACGGAACTTAGTTTTCGTGTTTTTCGTTGCACGGCAAGTCAACATGACAAGGCTATGGCGGCTATTCAGAATCTTAACTTCATAACATCCCTGGCATATTTTGCAGCCCTTGCACACGATGAAGACTTGCTTCCTTTTTTGACGCCTTCTTTCAAACGTAGGCAAGATGCTGCTCAAAAACTTCTTACAGAAGATGCGCCGCTCTTTGCCGGATTGTATGAGGCTAATCCTCATAGCCAGCAGCTTGTGCGCAAGTATATCTCTTTTTTGAATATAGCGGCAGGTGGGGATATTGATTTATTGGCAGAGCGTGCGGCTTGGTGGTGGGAATAATTTTTTGTGGCTCTTGCCTTTATAGTATTTTAAGGTAAGAGAGGAAGTTTTTTTGCCAAGGATTTACCCCGCAGCGAAGTGTGCGCAAGCGAAGAAATACCGCCTCCGCCGGCCTCAAGTGCGATTTTTAAGAGGTAGTTAAAGTGTTCTCGTGAAATGATTTCAGCCCCCATAAACAGCATGTGAGCTGTTGCTTGCTGACAGTCCAATAGTTTGAAATCATGTGCTTTTAATGTGTCTGTGAGGGTTATTAAAGCCATTTTTGAGGCATCTGATTCAAGGTGAAACATAGATTCTCCAAAAAAAGCCTTGCCAAGGGCAACGCCATATAAGCCCCCCACCAGTTTGTTATCCTGCCAACATTCCACAGAATGAGCAAAGCCTGTTTCGTGTAGATGAATGTAGGCATCTTGCATTTCGCTGGTAATCCATGTGCCGTCCTGTTGTGGACGATCTACCGACGCACATTGCTCTATGACTTGGGAAAAAGATTTATTTATTGTATGCGTAAAGGATTTATATTTCCTTGCAAGTCGCTTAGAAATTCTCAGGCCTGATTGTGGCTTTTGTTCGGAGAAAGGGCGTTCCAATTCATTAATCGATACGTCTTTTTCATTTTCCACATCATCAAGTGTGTAGTTGTGATGTTGCACGCCGCTATCCAAGGGCAATATACATCGTTTTGGCGGTGACCACCACAAAATGGGTGTATTTTCGCTGTACCAAGGGAATATTCCCTTGCTATAAGCTAAAATAAGCCGCTCTGGACGCAAATCCCCCCCCACAGCCAATAGTCCCTCTGGCGAGCAGTGGTGTGAGGAGGGAAAATATAAATCGTTACCTAAAATTTTGGGCATTAGGCATTTCCGTAAAGAAAGTGAACATTTTCATTTTGTACATCCACAGTCACCTTGCCTCCCTTGGTCAACTTACCAAAGAGTAGTTCTTGCGCTAAGGCATCTTCCAGTTCTGTGCGCAATAGTCGCTGTAAGGGGCGAGCGCCATATATGGCATCGTAGCCATGCTTGGCGAACCATTTACTGGCGGCATCGGTGAGTGAGATTTTCACTTTTTGCGATTTCAAGCTTTTTGCCAGTTGTCCGACAAACTTGTGGACAATATGCTCCATAAGTTCCGGTGTAAGTCCTTTGAACGGAATAAGCGCGTCGAGCCTGTTTCTGAATTCCGGAGAAAATGCACTTTCCACGGCTTTCAAACCCTTGGAGCTGGCATCTTCCGGAGATTTTTCGCCAAAGCCCAAACTCTTATTGCTCATTTCACGCACCCCTGCATTGGAGGTCATGATGATGATAACATTGCGAAAATCAGCCTTACGTCCTGTATTATCTGTAAGTGTGCCATAATCCATTACTTGTAAAAGCACATTGAAAATATCGGGATGTGCCTTTTCAATTTCGTCTAAAAGTACCAAGGAATACGGAGCTTTGCGAATGGCTTCGGTAAGTTGTCCGCCTTGGTCGTAACCAACATATCCCGGAGGAGCACCGATGAGCCTTGAAACTGCATGTTTTTCCATGTATTCGCTCATGTCATAGCGTAAAAACTGTACACCAAGTCTTTCCGCCAGCTGTTTAGCCAGCTCTGTTTTGCCAACGCCCGTAGGCCCATAAAATAAAAACGAACCAGCAGGGCGATTTTCTCTGTTAATACCTGCTCTTGCCCGCAAAATAGCCTTGACGGTCATACTTACGGCATTGTCTTGCCCAAAAACTCTTGCCCGCACATCTTCTTCAAGGGTGGCAAGTTTTTCTTTTTCCTTGCTTGATACAGAGCGCTCGGGGATGCCGGCCATTCTTGCTACGATACGTTCAATATCTTGAATGGTTACACGAGTTTTTTTGCGATTCGTCCTTAAACTTACTGCAGCGCCGGCTTCGTCCATAACATCAATGGCTTTGTCAGGTAAAAGTTTGTCCTGCATATGTCTTGCAGATAAATCTACAGCGGCCTTGAGTGCTGAAACAGGATAGGTCACATTGTGGTGCTTGGCATAACGCCCTTCAAGCCCCTTAAGGATAGCTAAACATTCGTCCAGAGTTGGTTCTTTAATATCAATGCGTTGGAAACGACGAGAAAGAGCTCTGTCTTTTTCCAAATGATTGCGCAGTTCCTCGTGCGTGGTCGATCCCATGCAACGAATTTCACCATTGGCAAGCACCGGCTTGAGCAAATTAGAGGCGTCAAGCGCTCCGCCAGAGGTGGAGCCGGCTCCGACTATAGTATGGATTTCGTCAATAAATAAAATAGCGTGCGGTATTTGCGTAATTTCTTGCATAACGCTTTTTAAGCGTCCTTCAAAATCGCCCCGATAGCGTGCACCGGCAAGTAAGTTGCCCATATCAAGGGCAAAAATTCGTGCTTCCAAGAACATATCCGGTACATTTTTCTCCACAATGCGCAAGGCAAGCCCTTCGGCTATGGCTGTTTTGCCTACACCCGGTTCGCCCACAAAGAGCGGATTATTCTTGCGGCGACGACAAAGCACTTCAACGGTGCGATCAAGTTCGATTTCACGTCCCACCAGAGGATCGATTTTTCCTTCGCGGGCTTTAGCGGTTAGTTCTACAGTATATTTTGACAAAGCTTCTTGTGTGTTTTCGACATCATCGTCGTCGAGTCCTTGACGTCCATTGGATTTGGAAGATTTTGTTCCGGTAGAGCCTCTGCTTTGTGCGCCGTGTGAAATATATTCCAAAACGTCAGTGCGGCTAACACCTTGTTTTTTAAGGTAATAACTGGCGTAAGCATCTTCTTCGTCCATAATGGCGGCAAGCACATCTCCAAGTTCCACAAGTTCACGCCCTGCTGCGCGTATTTGCCGCAAAGAATTAGTTAGGACACGTTGTACACTATCGGTTTGCAAAATTTGCGAAGGGTTTTCATCGTCGCGAGTTTCCATATGAAACGTAAAAAAACCTTCGAGCTGTTCGCGCAAAACAGCAGGATTGGCTCCGCAACCTTCCAAAAGTATACGCCCCTGTGATTCCACAACCATAGCATACAATAAATGTTCTAATGTTAAAAATTCATGCTTACGTTTTTGCACTTCCTGTAAAGCAGTGTGCAAAACTTTTTGTAAATGTCTACCTTGCATGGTAACTCCCTCGCCCTTAATCTAAAATAAGTGCGAATTATTAATCATTTATATGCGTTCACATGTGCATTTCAGTGGGAATCCGGCTTCTCGCGCCATGATTTGTACCATAACTACTTTTGCTTCGGCAATTTCGCGGGTATAGGTGCCACAAACTCCTATGCCTTGTTCATGAACCATAAGCATGATTTTTGTGGCAGCATCGGCACTTTTACGAAAAACTTTCATTAAAACAAAAACAACAAAATCCATGCTCGTATAGTCATCATTGTGCAAGAGCACTTTATATAATGGCGGCTCGCTAATTTTTTCCTCAAGTATGGTATCATTGTCATACTCTGGGTTTGCATGAATTTTAGACATTTATGTCTCTCCCTACTTCTTTTGCAGCATAAACTGTTTTTCAAACTCTTATCAACTTCACTAAGGCAAAGTAAGCACAGAAAAACAATGGTCAAGAGGTGTATTTAATCCTTGGCTATCGTACTTTTTTTTAGCATAATTATCAAGCGTTCGTATTCCTAAAAATATAGAAAAATGGTCAAAAAAAACATGAAAAAAAATAATAAATTTGACTATTTCAATGCATAGCTTGCTTGTGTCTGTTTTGAGTATAAAAAATACAAAATTTTTTGTGTATACCTAATTG
>CAYJJP010000109.1:0-5624 GCA_964370525.1 uncultured Desulfovibrionaceae bacterium
CTATGCTAAAATTATATGTTTTAGCTTTGTTTTAAGTTTTCAATAATCTTCGACAGTTCTTGTGTTTGCGCTGAAAGTTCAACCACAGCCTCTGAGGCTTCTTGCATGGATCTGCTTGTGCTTGTGGCTATGTCGTTGATTTGGTCGATGGTGCTGTTCATTTCGCTCACTGTTGCTGACTGTTCTTCACTTGCAGTGGCAATGGCACGCACTCCACCGGCGCTTAAGTCAGTTATTTCAAGAATGGTCTGCAAGGATTCACCGCTTAAATTGGCAAGCTCTGTAGCTTCTTCAATGCCGCGTACGGCAATATCCACCTGCTTTACATTACTTTCTGTGCTGGCCTGAATGGCGGTAATTGCTTTGGCAACGTCCGAGGTGGATGAGATAGTTTTTTCCGCAAGCTTACGCACTTCGTCGGCAACAACGGCAAAGCCTCGTCCGGCTTCACCGGCTCTTGCTGCTTCAATGGCAGCGTTCAGAGCTAATAAGTTGGTTTGGTCGGCAATATCAGAAATGACTCCCATAACCGTATTGATGGATTGAGCATGACCGGCAAGGGCATTCATGTTCTCACGAAGGCTCATGGATTGCTTTTGAACCTCTGTGATGGATTCTTTGCATTTTTTTGTTATTTCGGCGCCTTGTAATGCTCTTTCTCTGGCGCTTTCCGTAAGTTCTGCGCTAGAGCCGGAGTTTTTGGCTACATCAATAATGGTGGCGTTCATTTCTTCCATGGCAGCAGCTGTTTGGGCAATGCGGCTTGCTTGTTCATGTACGCTCTCAGAGGATATTTCCACTTGCGAGGATAGGCGAGAAGAAGCGGAGGCTACAATGTTAACCACGCCTTCCAATTGTCTTGCCGCATCCAGTAAACCTTCACGTCTGGCCTTGCTGGCTTCTTCAGCAGCTTCAAAAGCTTTTTGCTTTGCCTCTTCGGCTTCGCCCACAGCTTTTTTTGCTTCGGCGGTGGCCTCTTGGGCTTCTTTAAATATTTTTGCCAAATTCTGAATCATGGCTTTAAGTCCGACGGCAAGGATAGATATTTCGTCATTGCGCTGGCGTGCCTTTTCAATGCCTTGCTCTTGTTCATGGTCAAGTTCTAAATTGCCGGCTGCAACATAGGTAGCTAAGGCTGCGCCATCTCTCATGGAATTGACGATACCTTTTGCAACCATAAATATTATGATGCTGATGATAATGGCCATGATGGCAGCTAGGATAAGAATTTCATAGGTAAGCTTTGTTGCGCCGGCTATGAGCTCAGAAACCGGCATGTCAATTATAACATACCAATCAGTGATGGGTACATGGGAGAAAAAGCCAATCATTTCTTGCCCTTCAAATTCGTAAAGCGAAGAGCCTTGTTTGTTTTGCGCTATGTATTTGCTTTGTGGTTCAGCGGAGTCGTTGGTGCCGACATACTGTGCCTGTCTATCCATGATAATGGTAAAGTTTGAATCATAAACATAGGGAGAAATACTTGGGGTAAAAGCAATGCTTCCCACAGAATTC
The DNA here is from genome assembly GCA_964370525.1 of uncultured Desulfovibrionaceae bacterium. GTDB lineage: Bacteria > Desulfobacterota > Desulfovibrionia > Desulfovibrionales > Desulfovibrionaceae > CAYJAD01. The sequence goes on from CAYJJP010000109.1 coordinate 1,516, forward strand.
TTGTTTAAAGTTGCAAGGTCAATTTTCATTATCATGGCGCCCACTGTTTTTCCTTCACTTACAATGGGTGCGCCAACAAATGCGCTGAGTTGCTTAGTCTCGCCGGATTCTCTGATTTCAATATGATTTTTACCTTGCAAGGCTTCTTTAACAGCTTCGTAGTTGGCAACACTGACGCCTATGCGTGATGTGGTAGAATGAGCTAAGATTTTTCCTGTGGTATCTGCTATAAAGCTTGATGATATATCTCTATATTCATTGACTGTATTAGAGAGGTATCTTACAATCGTGTTTTTCAGATTTTCAAACTCTTCGGTACCTTCTGCTTGAGAAGCGTTTGCCGCAAAGTTTTTAATCGTGGAAATATTGCTCGTAGAGTTAGCTATATTAATAATATAGCTAACGATGTTATTGAGTTCGCTGGCTTGAATTCGTGTAAGTTCCGTTATTTGCAAGCGAGCTGATTCCATGGCATCGTTTCTTGTTTGTATTCCGGAAAATATGGCTAAAGCTACAAGCCCTATGATAGCCGGGGCTAGAATATACACAAGCATTTTTCCCAATAATTTAAATCGCATTATTTTCTCCTTACAATACATCATGTATTAATTATATTGTTCCACTAAGAATAATCGGACAACAAAAAAAAGTCTTTAGATAATTTTTATGCTACATGTAAGATTAATCGATAAATGTCAATGAATGTATTAGGAATGGCAAAGATATGTAAGATGTAGTCATTGTCTATGATTTCAGCGTATTGCAAGACAATATCTATCAAGACCCGCTAAATCCTGCCCCGTGGTCACGTTTTTCCAGTTGCCATGCGCTTGAAATAGCTCCCGAACTTCTTTTGCTTGCTTAAATCCGTGTTCAACAATGCATATCCCGTCATTTTTTAAAATATCAAAAGCCTGTCTAGCCAGTGCTTCTAAATGCCATAGTCCTTTGATGTCTTTTTCAATGTTTGAGGGTAGGGTGGGTACTAGAGCTAATAATGGTTCGAATTCTCGTACGTTTTTTTGTAAGTGTTTGAACTCGTCTGCGCTGATATAGGGGGGATTGCTGATGAGCAAGTGCAAAGAATTTTTTGCAAAAGGCAAGGCGCATAGGTCTGCTTGTACAGGTGTTATTTTGTGAGCAATATTGAGTTTGTTTGCGTTTTTTATGGCTACAGTAAGAGCTTTTGAGCATATATCCAGCATAAAGCCTTTGGAGTTTTTCACATGCGTGGCAATGCTTGCGGCAAGGCAACCGCTACCGGTTCCAACATCGGCGAAGAGTAATTTTTCAGAATGATTACGAGTAAGTTCAAGGACTTTTTCAATAATATCTTCACTTTCGGGTCTGGGGATGAGTGTGTCTTGAGTAACAAAGAATTTTTGTCCATAAAATTCTTTGTATCCGGTAAGATAAGCGAGAGGTTCTCCCTTGGCATGTCGCAAGGCAAGCGTCCAGATTTCTTCGAAGTTTTCGCCGGTGATTATTTTAGAATTTTCGCGTATGAGCTGCACGCCATCCATTTGTAATACATGCATAAAAATACATTTGCTTACCAGCTGCGGCGCATCGCTGCCTTGTTCTTGCAAAAACGTATCGACTAAGCGCTTGGCCGTTTTGAGGTCTTGGGGTAGAGTTTGTTCGTGTTTCACTTGGAGATTGTAAAAAATTTTTTCTGCTTTGTGAATGCCTTTTTCTTTACTTTCATTTTTTTTGTAGGTAGACTGAAAGGATAGATAAGCTATCTAATGGAAATTCTATAGGGAATAGACATTTAAGTTAGTTTACAGAATCACAGTATAAGGAGAGCGAATTTATGAGTGATTTACTAGCGGGCATTACCCCTACTTTGTTGATGGGGCCAGGGCCATCTTCTGTAGCAAAAGAGGTGTATGCGGCCTTAGCCATGCCGACCATTGGGCATCTTGATCCGTATTTTGTCAGCATTATGGACGGGATTAAAGAGCAATTGCGTACTGTTTTCAATACAAAAAATGCTTTAACAATGCCCATGTCCGGCACAGGTTCAGCAGGTATGGAAACATGCTTTGTTAACCTTGTGGAAAAAGGTGATAAAGTTCTAGTGCTTATTAATGGTGTTTTTGGTGTGCGTATGCAAGATGTGGCAAGTCGTCTTGGTGCAGAAGTAGACGTACTCGAAACTCCTTGGGGTGAAACAGTTGATCCAAATGCCGTAAAAGAAAAGCTTTCTGCCGGCAAATACGACATTGTTGCCCTTGTGCATGCTGAAACGTCCACCGGCGTTGTTTCTGATGCAGCTAGCATTGGTGCTTTGGTAAAAGACCATGGTGCGCTCTTTATTTTGGACTGCGTAACATCTCTTGGCGGCATACCTGTGTGTCTTGATGATTGGCATGTAGATGCAACTTATTCCGGTACTCAAAAGTGCCTTTCGTGCCCTCCGGGACTTGCTCCCATTTCTTTTTCAGATAAGGCACTTGAGAAGTTAAAAGCTCGCAAAACTAAGGTTCCTAACTGGTATCTTGATTTGTCGCTTATTGCCTCATATTGGGAAGGCACCACTCGTACCTACCATCACACGGCTCCCATTAACATGGAATATGCCTTGTATGCAGCCTTAAAATTGGTGCTTGATGAAGGTCTTGAGAATGTTTTTGCACGTCACAAAGCCATGCATGATTTGCTTGTGGCTGGGTTGAAAGATATGGGTCTTGAAATGCTTGTAAACGAAAAAGATCGTCTGCCCATGTTGAATGCTGTGAAAATTCCTGACAGTGTTAGCAACGAAGCTGCTGTGCGTACTGCTATGCTTAAAGAGCATCACATCGAAATCGGCGCCGGTCTTGGGCCGCTAGCCGGAAAAATATGGCGTATTGGACTTATGGGTCACACAGCGCATAAGGAAAATGTAGAAAGAGTGCTTAGTTCTTTGAAAAAGGTTCTCGGTTAATTTTTATATTTAATGTTTAAGCCCCCCAATTCTTCGAAAGAATGGGGGGCTATTTTTCTGGTTCATTTTTGTACATTAAGTACCTTAGTCTTTGTCCGTTATGGTTATGGCAATATTGCAAAACACTCGCCTAGTAGCCTAGAAGTTACATACATGCCTGTTTTCAAAGGCTACGCCCATTAGAAGTTTGCTTTTAACTTTATCCACCCGACACATTTTGCTTCATTTTTTTGGAAAAATTTCGTTTTTCCGGCTATTTTCAATCCTGCCCCACTTTTTTACAAGCTCTTTACCTTCTCTTGTAAAGGGGTGCTGCCCACCCTCTGGCTTGCAAAGCTCAGATCGATATAGAGGTTTTCGTTTGAATCAACCGCCAGCCTGAGTGCAATCATCCTCAGTGGCAAGTGCAGTCTTTATTCACTGTGACACGGTTAAAGTTTTAGTCATTTGTTCAAAGTTTTTCAATGTTGGGTGTGCAAACTTATCCTAAGTCATTAAGTCTTTGCTGAAAATGTTCCTTTTGAAAACACGCACCCTTATGCGTTATTGTTTGGCTTTGCTGCAGTAAAAACATTTGAGCCATTTTCTATGCAGTTTAGCTATTAGTTGTCGCGGAACTCACAGCAAAACAATCCTGTTTCCACATTTAAGGCGACCACATGCGTAAGGCTTATATTTAGGAACCTGAACGCTTGCCTTTTAGTGCCTTAATTTTTGGATGTAATTATTGAAAGTAACTAAGATAAGTGGTGAACTCAGTTATGCCACTTGCCGGAGCCTGTTACAGTTTTCGTTCAGAGTTTTTTTGCAGACACTAACCCCACGGTCTCAATGTCATAATCCTAACGATAACAGGGTTATGAAGTGTGTAAGCATATCTTCTTTTTTATCATTTGTGAAGTATGCTCTTAGTTTATGTTGCACCCAATTTTCCGGTAAGCTTCTTACGCTGTAACAACTTGAGCTAGCAGGCTTTTTGTTGTATCAAGTCCCCATACTTGAGCGCATACAAAGCTTTCGGGCGCTTTCAGAGTAGCATTATGCCTGTGCAATTTCTTCTGCTCTCTTACATAATATAGTAATGCTCATTTGTGCTTTGGCAAGGGGTTTTGGCGAGAAAGTTTGAAAAATATGATTGATTCGTATAATTATAAGTGCTTAGACGGAGCTAAAAAAT
>CAYJJP010000109.1:5724-7238 GCA_964370525.1 uncultured Desulfovibrionaceae bacterium
TTCTTAAACTCATGCTGTTTACGGATTTTCTTTGTGGCTGTGATGCCGTCCATAATAGGCATTTGTATATCCATAAAAACGAGGTCGTATTTTGTATTTTTAAGCATATCAAGTGCTTCTTGTCCATTTTGAGCGATATCCACCGTATGCCCTCTTGCTGTGATAAGCTCTAGAGCGATAAGTTGATTGATTTCATTGTCTTCTACTAATAAAATGTGTCCTAATTTTGAATTCGGGCTGGTTTGCAGTTCAGACAGCTCTACTTCGGTAAAGGTCTGATGTATGCTTGTGTCTAGTTCGAGGGTGACGTTAAAGCTAAAGGCAGCCCCCATTCCTACTTCGCTCTTTACCCAAATATTGCCTTGCATCATTTCCACAATGCGCTTTGATATGATAAGCCCTAGGCCGGTACCGCCATATTTGCGGGTGATAGATGTATCTCCTTGAGAAAATGCAGAAAAAAGTCGTGAACATTGGTCGGGTGATAGGCCAATTCCTGAATCTTTTACGGTAAAGGTGTAAGTGACATTTGTTTCATTTTCATAGTTAGCTTGATCAATGGACACGCAAATACTGCCTTTTTCGGTGAATTTAATGGCATTGCCTATGAGATTGAAAAACACTTGCTTGAGGCGCAAAGGATCGCCGATGAGTCTTGTGTCCAAGGTGCTATCAGCAAAAATTTCAGCTTTAATATTTTTTTCTGCAAATTTCGGGGTGAATAGGCCAGAAAGTTCGTCCTTTAATTCCAAGAGGGTAAAGGGAACCTTTTCCATTTCAAGTTTTCCTGCTTCAATTTTAGAAAAGTCCAAAATATCATTGATGATGCGCAATAGCCCTTCTGCAGAAAATAAAATTTTATCGGCATAAGACCTTTGCTGACCATTAAGGTCTGTAAATAATAAGAGATGGATAAGTCCAAGGATGCCATTCATGGGCGTGCGAATTTCGTGACTCATGTTAGCAAGAAATTCGCTTTTTATTTTGGAGTTTTTTTCTGCTCTATCGCGTGCGCTGATTAGGGCAGCATGGCTTTCCAAAATTTCTTGTAACATCTTATTTTTCATCGAGAGATCTGTCAAATATACTATGACGCGATCAACATCGTCCAAGGTAATTTTCTTTAGAGTAAGCTCCACAGATATGGGGGTTTGCGTTTTGATGTTTAGTAGTTCACCTTGGGTAAATGAGTGTCCATTTGTAAAGGCTTCATGAAAAACCTCTTGAAAGACTTCTTGTGTAATGCGCCCATCTTTTTGTATTTCTGGCATAATAGGAGCAAAATTTTGCAAAAATTCTTCTTTGTTCTCATAACCGAAAAGGTCAAGAGTGCAAGTATTGCAATCAATAGGTAAAAAACTATCATTCCAGGTTGTTATGGCATAGGGTGCAGCATTTAATATATCTATGAGGCGTTGTTCTTCTTTTTTGATAGTATTTAGGTTGAGTTTTATTTCTCTAAGGTCGGTATAGTAAACAATAAAAACATCATCATTGAGGTCGTTTTTGCTGAG
>CAYJJP010000110.1:0-7231 GCA_964370525.1 uncultured Desulfovibrionaceae bacterium
TTCTTCTTGGCAAGATGGGGTTTGTGACACAAACCCAACATCTTGCCGAGGGCTAGGCCCTCTGGACTCCCAAAAGGCAACGTGCTCGGCGCAGACTTCTCGCACTTTTTAAAGACAAAAAAGACATAAGGAAAATATCATGAATCAGACAAATATACAGGCAAATATACCGACAGAAAATCAGTCAAAAATGCACTCAAAAAATGAGCAAAAAAGCACTAGGGAATGGCTCTCATTGAGGGTCAGTTCCGATGAAAAAAGTACCATCATTGAACAAGCAAATTTTACAGGATTAAGCACATCAGAATACATCCGTCGCAAGCTCTTTGGCGGTCGTCCAATTACTGCACAAATGGACGAGGCAGTCATACGAGAATTGCGCCGCATTGGCGGACTTCTCAAGCACAATTTTACTATCTTGCGTGAAGCAAAAGTGGACGCAATTCAGATACAAAATATGAACAATGCTTACCATGAACTTGTCCAATGCATCAACACTATCAGCTCCCCAAACCGATAAAAAAGGACAGCACCATGATAGTGAAAAAGGTCAAATTTGGCAAAAGCACCAAGCCCAAGGCACGTTACATCGCAAGTCTTGTAGATTATATCCGCCACCCTCATAATATAAATGTGGAGGAAAAAATAGCGCACTCTGGCAGTCGTAATTTTCTTACCGACACCCACCACGGGCAACGAGCAGAAATGATTGCCCTTGCCCAAGAAAGTACCCATAGTCGTATGCCGGTTAACCATTGGATTTTTTCTTGGGAAGAAGACCAACAGCCCACCCATGCTCAAGTGGATGAACTGGTGGATATTTTTTTGCAAGGCATGGAGCTTGAAGGGCATCAGGCCATTTACGGATTGCACCATAATACACGGAATTATCACGTTCATATTGCCGTAAACCGTACTCACCCCGATACGCTAAAAGTCATTGCTCCCAACAAAGGATTTGACATTGAAGCGGCGCATAAAGTCTTGGCTTTGATAGAACATAAGCAAGGCTGGCAGACCAATGCTAATGCCCGTTATACCGTGCTTGAAAACGGTGAAGTCGTGAAAAGACTTACCCTTGGCAAAAAGCCACAGCCCAAGCCCAAAGCCATTAACTTTGAGCAATCCACAGGGGAAAAATCCGCACAACGTATAGCCCAAGCACGAGGGCATGATATTATTGCTAAAGCCAAAACATGGGCAGAGCTACACGAAGGGCTTGCCGGCGTGGGTTTGCGCTTTGAAAAGAAAGGCTCAGGTGCTATTGTGTTCGCAGGGGAAATAGCGGTGAAGGCATCTTCCATTGATAGAGCTTTTAGCCTTGGTAAACTGTGTAAACGCCTTGGAGATTTTGAAGCTGGTATCTATGAGGAAATCCCAAAAAAACATACTCCAGAACCCGTAAGTACCGTCAATCTTGAAGAATGGCAGGACTATCAAGAAAATGTATCAACCCGAAAGAAAAAGCAAAGCTTTAGTGCATGGCTTAAAGCAAAGGGGCTACACGAAAAAGCTGAATTATGGCGATACCGTAGGGCTTATGACAAGGAGCAAGAAAGCATTACCACGCCCAAAACTACCACCGCCGACAACTCCACTGAACTAAAATCCTTTGAGCGCTATGCCAACGCCATACAGGCGCAGCGTTTTCGGGTAACGTGCATCAATATGATGAAAAAGCGTAGGCAAAAGGCGTATATTTTAGATAAACAAAATGGTATTACCGAGGGCTTTACATCAGAGGAGCTAATACAAAATATTCCTAATATGTTACGCTTGCAAGCTCGTAAAGAAAATATTTATTACACGCCCTTATCAGAAGATAAGCATCACATTCTTATTGATGATATGACGGCTGAAAGCGTGGCTAAACTTAGGAAGAACGGCTTTACCCCGGCTGTGATTTTAGAAAGTTCGCCAAACAATTATCAGTGCATACTAACCATCAACAAAGTAGAGAGCCCCTTTGACCGTGAGGCCAGTAATTGTTTGACTGCGCAACTCAATAAAGAATATGGAGACCCTAAGTTGTCAGGCTGCATACACCCACACCGTGCCCCTAGCTTTGGCAATATTAAGCCCAAACACCAAAATCTTGATGGAAGTTTTCCACGAGTAAAACTTCTTTTTGCAGAAAAGCAAGAATGTACCAAGGCTTTTCTCACAGCACGAGCCATTGCCAAGGAATATGAAGAACAGGAAAAACAAACACAAACTACCTTGCACCTTACAAATCGGCAGCCTGCATCCTCTGCCACAGCCGCCTATTATCACCATTATGAAGACTTACGCAAACATCTACACCTTAAAGATTTATCCCGTGTGGATGCCATGATTGCCCTGCGCATGCGAGCGACAGGCCACAGCCCACAAGCAGTACAGGCCGCCATCGAAACTTGCGCCCCAACCCTAAGAGCAGAAAAACAGCAAAAAGAAAATCGTAACTGGCAAGATTACGCCGAGCGCACCGTAAAATACGCTTTTGGCGTGGCAGGAGACGTGGATTTATTGAAGTATAAGGATAAATTAGAACATTGGCAAAAAGTAGAGCATCAACCCCACCTAGAGCAAGGTGCATTACGCTTACGCATGTAGCCAATTTTTCTATAAAATACCTAGAATTTAAAGCCCTTGACCAATCGTGGGCTTTTATTTTAAACAAAGCTCACACAAAGCTTGAATTTAAGCTTAGTATCTTATATTATCCATTAAAGGTCAGTAAATATCATTTCTTTATTAGGAGCAACACCTATGGACAGCCGCACATATAATCAAATAGTCAATTTTATCTGGTCCATTGCCGATGACTGCCTTAGAGATATATATGTGCGTGGAAAGTATCGTGATGTTATTTTGCCCATGGTGGTTATACGCCGTCTTGATGCCGTGCTTGAGGATACCAAGGAGCAAGTCCTAGAGGCAAAGAAAAGGCTTGATGCCGATGGCATTGTTAATCAAACCGAAAATCTTTGCTTTGAGGCAGGGCAATCTTTTTGTAATGCCTCCCCCTTTAAGCTCAAGGACTTAACATCAAGGGCGCAGCAGCAAAAGCTTAAAAGTGATTTCATTGCTTACCTTGACGGATTTTCCCCCAATGTCCAAGAGATTTTGAACAAATTTAAGTTTCGCAATCAAATTGACACCATGGTAGAGGCGGACATACTCGGTGCCGTTATTGAGAAATTTGTTTCCCCCAATATAAATTTAAGTGTGCGCCCTGTGCTTGACGGTCAGGGCAATGTAAAGCATCCCCCTTGGATAATCACACCATGGGCACAATTTTTGAGGAGCTTATCCGCCGCTTTAATGAAGATAATAACGAAGAAGCCGGAGAGCACTTCACCCCTCGTGACGTGGTGGAGCTTATGGCCGATTGCATCTTCCTGCCCATTGCGGATAAAATTTTAGACAGCACCTATTCTTGTTATGATGGTGCCAGCGGCACAGGCGGAATGCTCACTGTGGCGCATGACCGCCTTGAGCGTCTTGCCAAGGAGCACAATAAAAAGGTCTCCATTCACCTTTTTGGGCAGGAATCCCAGCCCGAAACCTATGCCATTACCAAGGCCGATATGCTCCTCAAGGGCGAAGGTGACGACGTAAACAATATTGTCTTTGGCTCTACCCTTTCCAATGACGGGCACGCCTCAAGAGAATTTGACTTCATGCTCTCCAATCCCCCTTACGGTAAATCATGGAAGACCGATGCCGAGAAAATGGGTGGCAAAAAGGAAATTATCGACCCTCGCTTTGTGACTGTGTATAAGGATAATCCTAAATTTTCCATGATTCCTCGTGTGAGCGATGGGCAATTGCTCTTTTTGCTCAATAATGTATCAAAAATGAAACAAAATACACCCCTTGGCTCACGCATTGCCGAAGTGCATAACGGCTCTTCACTTTTTACCGGCGATGCAGGCCAAGGCGAAAGCAATGCCCGTCAATATCTCATAGAGCAAGATTTAGTGGAAGCCATCATAGCTCTGCCAGAAAAGATATTTTACAACACAGGCATAGGCACGTTTATTTGGATTTTATCCAATAAAAAAGAAGAACGCCGCAAGGGCAAAATTCAGCTCATTGACGCTACCGCCATTAAAACGCCCTTGCGTAAGAATTTGGGCAATAAAAATTGCGAACTCTCCGCCACCGACCGCCAAAAGATACTAGATGCTTATACGCAAATGCAAGAAAATGAGTACAGCAAGGTCTTTGATAATGCAGAATTTGGTTATTGGAAAGTGATGATTTTACGACCTTTAAGGCAAAGCATTCACATAAATGATGAAACAATAGAAGCAACAATTCGTGTGCTAGAATTGTATGGGGTTGAATTAGACAATAAGCGCGACAAAACCCCCATAGTTAAACCTAGTAATTTTCTAGCATTTACTGAAGAAAACCCAGAAGTACATACCATTACAGTCCCTAAATCCTATCTATCAATGATGACAGATGTTTTGATGGGATACTTTATATTAATTTTACAAGACTTAAAAAAAGATACTCCTTACATGAATTTAAATGAATTTGAAAAACTTTTTAATGCTCATTCCTTAGCAAAAAAACATAATTTAAAATTCACAAACTATAAAGAGTTTATGTTTCGTTGTATTCAAAACAACCCAGAAGCTGAAATTGTGTATAAGAAAAATCAGCCAGTTGCTGACATATCCTTGACAGACACTGAGCAAATTCCATGCACATACCCTGGCGGCATAAATGGCTTCTTACAAAAAGAAATCTTACCTTTAGCCCCTGATGCTTGGATTGCTGATGCAAGAACTCAAGTGGGCTATGAATTAAGCTTTACTAAATATTTTTATAAACCCGTGAACTTACGTTCGCTTGATGCCATTCTTGCCGACATCCGCGCCCTTGAAGCAGAAAGTGACGGACTCTTGCAGGACATTGTGGGGGAATAAGATGCAAGGGTACAAAGAATATAAAGAAACTGGGCTTAATTGGCTTGAGAAGATTCCGAGGCATTGGCAAATACTTAAATTTAATGTTGTATTTATAGAAAATAAGAATATAAATGTTAATTTTTCAGAAACTTGTGCTTTGCAATTTAAATTTGGAGAAATAGTTCCAAAGAAACAATTTGACATTACAGAAGAATTTGAAGCAATTCTTCGAAAATACACAATTGTTATTCCTGATAATATTATTATTAATGGGTTAAATTTAAACTATGATTTTTTAACTCAACGTGTCGGACTTGTACGGCAAAATGGGGTTATAACTTCTGCATATATTGCATTATGTGTTAAGGATGATTTTAACCCATGTTATTTAAACTACTTGTTGAAGAGTATGGACTCTCAAAAGGTTTTTAATGGATTAGGTTCTGGAATACGTCTTACATTAGATTATGCTGGACTCAAAAAAGAAAAGATACCTGTTCCCCCACGAGAGGAACAAGACAAAATAGTCAAATTCCTTGACCATAAATTAGAAAAAACACACAAATTCATTGCCAATAAGCAAAAACTGATTATCTTATTGGAAGAACAAAAGCAAGCCATCATTAACCAAGCCGTCACCAAGGGACTTGACTTAAACGCCCCCATGAAACACAGCGGCATTGACTGGCTTGGAGAAGTGCCGAAACATTGGGAAGTGAACACCATAAAATCTCTTGCAAGCATAACACGAGGTCGTTTTAACCATCGCCCACGCAATGATGTTGCCTTATACGATAATGGACAATATCCCTTCATCCAAACAGGGGATGTGGCAAATGCCAATATGTATATTGCAACATATAAGCAAAAGCTTAACGAACTTGGTTGTGCCGTAAGTAAACAATTTTCTGCTGGTACATTGGTTATGACCATTGCGGCAAATATTGGTGACGTTGCTATTTTAAACTTTGATGCCTATTTCCCTGACAGCATTGTGGGCTTTATTCCCAAGAAAGATATTAACTTGCACTACTTGTACTATTGCTTTTATAGCATGAAAAATGAATTTTTACGTGAAGCCCCTGTTAATACACAAGCGAACTTAAATGTACAGCGCATAGGCGGAAAATCAATTCCAATTCCGCCATACGAAGAGCAAGAAAAAATTGTATTATTATTGTCTGAACATACGCAAAAAATTGAAAAAATTGTTAAAAAAACAAAAAAAGAAATAGACCTTATCCAAGAATACAAAACAAGCCTTATTTCCGCTGTGGTTACGGGGCAGGTTAATGTAGGGAGTTATATCTATTAATTAAAGGAGTAAATATGAATAACATTGAAATTATTATAAATTTAGATTGGGTTATGCCTTTTTTAGACAGTAATTTTTTTCAAACTATAGCTGTCATTCTTGGTGCAGTAATTGTATATTTTATCTATAAATCTCAAAAATCTGACACCACATACAACGCTGCTGCTCTTATAGTTCTTGAAATATCATCTATAGAATCTAATATTAATCAATTAAAAACAGCATCTAATCAAGAAGAATTCTTACAAACCTCATCAATTTTTCAAAGCATAGATTGGTTTAAACTCCGGGGAACATTGGTCTCACAGTTAGATATCATACACATTGAAAGTATAAATAGATTTTATGAACAAGTTATTGTTCTTGAAGATGCGCGAAAATTCTTTAGAGAATCTGTATATTTAACTAGAACAGCTAAAATTGAAGCTACACAAATAGAAGTAGCAAATATGCTGAGAGAAGATACTAATGTTTTTTTTGATAAAATTACAAAGGAAGCTCTTGAAGATGATGCATATTCTTGTAGCATTCATAAGCCATTAGAACTTCTTAGTAAAGTAGATTCTTATCTTATAAGCAAACTTTCAACATATAAACAATTGTATGATAAACATTCAGTAGATTTTTTACCTTTAAGTGTTGTTAATTATTTTGATAAAGCTAAAAATGAATATGCCCCAATTTCGAACACTCCTGCTTTTGAAGAACTTAGAAAACTTGCAAATAAGAAAAAAGGATAACCTCCCCAACATCCTTGCAACCAACTCCCTCCAAAGCCATTTAATCATAAAGCTTAGGGGATTGACGGCAAAGGTAAATTTTGAAAGTGTGCATATTATAAAACACAATAAAAGATATAAAATATAAAGAGGTTATCATGGACAATGCCGTTTTGACTGTTTCACAATCGGAAAAAAATCTTACACCAATCAAACGAAAGAAAATAAAAAAATATGAGAGTTTTCACCTAAAAATAGATAAAGCTATTTGTTGATATCGTTTGAAGATC
>CAYJJP010000111.1:0-7129 GCA_964370525.1 uncultured Desulfovibrionaceae bacterium
TTTGCGTCTTTCCGCTCCAGCTTACGAATATTTCTAGTGGCATCATATCCATTCATTTTTGGCATTTGTATGTCCATAAAAATGAGGTCGTAGTAATTAGGTGCAGACTCTGCAAACATCTCCACAGCTTCAGTGCCATCATTGGCTTCTTCGATTAAGAATTCATAGGGTGACAAAAGCTCCATGGCAATAATGCGGTTAATGTCCACATCATCCACCAGCAAAATGCGCTTTCCGCTGGGTATGCTCAGCTCATTGGCATCTAATTGTTCTGTCTCACTTACGGGTTCCAATTCTTTTAGCCACACTTCAAAAGAAAACTCGCTACCCACATTTTCAGTCGATGTCACCTGTATCTCACCGCCGAGCAATTTAGCTATACTTTGACTGATGGAAAGCCCAAGTCCTGTACCGCCATAATGACGTGTTACATGGCTGCTTCCTTGCTCAAAGGGGTTGAAAAGCGTTGATAAAACATCAGCAGCAATGCCGATCCCCGTATCTTTAACGCTGAAATAAAAGAGTGCTTTTCCATTTTTACGTTCTTTTTCAGTCACCGTAAAATGTATTGTGCCAAACTCCTGCGTGAACTTCACTGCATTACCCAAGATATTGGTAAGAATTTGCCGTAAGCGCAATTCATCAGATATACATTTTGCGCTAGTAATATTGCTTCGTTCAACGACGAAAGTAATATCTTTAGAGTTACAGCGTGGGCGCATATTATTTACCACATCATCCACAAGAGTTTTCAAAGAGAAGGGTTCTTCTAAGATCTCAATATTACCCGCTTCAATTTTAGAAACGTCCAAAATATCATTTAACAGCCCAAGCAGATGCAAAGACGAATTGTCAATTTGCATAATGTTCGGCTCTAAGTCATCTTTCACATACTGAGATTCAGAAAGTTTACGCTTAGCAAGATTGGTCATGCCAATAATGGCATTCATAGGAGTACGAAGCTCATGACTCATGCGAGCCAAGAATTCACTCTTGGCGGCGCTGGCGGCATTAGCTTCTTGGACAGCTCCCATGAGATTGCGCTGAGCCTGGCGCAATTCTTTTTCTACATTAACGCGTAAAGTCACATCGCGTGCAACGCCCAAAATTCCCCGTACTTTATTGTCCACGGTAAACAGCGGCATACGCACAACGTCAAGGATTTCCACATGCCCATCGGAAAAGAGGATGCGTTCTTCTGATTGTAAAGGACATCTGCCGCGTATAGCTTCTTCATTATTGGAAGCATTTAGCTGATACATGGCAGCTGGCATAACGTCCACAGCCTTTTTACCCAGCACTTCTTCAACGCTTTTGCCAAGGGACGCCGCATAGCGTGGATTGACAGAAAGGAACTCTTCATTGGCGTCTTGGTACCAAATCAAATCGGGCGAGGACGAGATAACCGTATCAAGCAAAGCACGTTCTCGTTCAATGCGTTCTTGCTCATGAATAAGTTCGGTAACATTTTCAAGAACAATAATGTAGCCCACATTTTCATTTTCTTTATTGGTAAGATAGTTCGTATTACTTTTATAGTAAGTTTGCGTAGGCACAAACAAAATCACCGGTTGCTCTTTGCCTTCATGGAAAGCAACTATGGGATTATTGTCTTCATCAAAGATGCTCACATCTATATACATTTTACCCGCAACATCTTCCAGCTTCATATCCAAAAGCTCAAGAGTTTTCTTATTCATATAGACCACGTCACCTTGAAGATTGGTGATGGTCGCAGGCCCTTTAACGCTATCCTCAATGCTTCGTGCCAAATCGTCAAAGGAATCGGCAAGTTCGCCAAGTTCATCCTTAACGGCGGCGTTGAAGCGGAATTGACGCTCGCCATTACGGAAACGTGTTATACCGCCAATCAGATAGGTAACCTTTTTGGTCATGGCGGAAGCCATCCAAATAGCGACGAAGATAACAAGTACGGTCATCACAAAGGTTGAGGCGGAAAGACTAATGGCAGTTTCCCACAAAGATGCATTAATGGTGTCAAAGGTTTCAGCAGCAACTGCATCTAGGTCTTTGTCTGTATTGGTAATAATTTTTCCAATTTCTTTTTCAGTGCCAATGGCCGGCTCGTGGAAGTTTTCCATGCCTGAGGTAGCTGTTACCACAGCAAAACCACGCTTAGTGCGCCCGTATTGGCCTGTATAATAAGGAATTGCCGCAGCCGTGGTCAATTTCCAAAGACCTGACCACAGAATTTGAAACGATCCCGAACCGCCATCCTTGGTGGTGTCATACCAACCTTCACATTGGGGAGCAGAATTTAAATAACGACAGTCAAGCCCTACCTTACCTTGCTTTACCAGCGGTACTGCGAGTTTTCTTTCACGGCGCTGATCTACAAAGGTGGGAACATCCACAATAAACTCAGCGTAAGTCTTGCCGCTGTCTTGCCAATCGTTATAGATACGATCTTCGAGCAGGGGGACTTCGGGATCGCCGGTTTCGGGGTCATAACCGGTAATGGAGTGGTGACGAGGATGCACAATATTGCGCCCTTTATGGTCCCAAATAAATACATAGTCACCTTCAATGGGGTCAGAAAGCTCGGTATAGCGTTCAGCTTTTGGCGTTAAATGACTAACCAGCGCCATAATATGGTCGTGATTTAAGGCCAAGGTTACATAGCCGATGATGGCGCCGTCTTTTACTATCGGAGTCGCCCAACGCACAATACCCTTAAAACGCTTGCCATTGGGATTTTCCGGGCCGGCAAAAGCAGCCTTTTCTGGCTCATAAGTTATTCCTCTTTTCTTTGCGTTCTCGGGAGTATACATACCAATAATAGGAGAGCCCACATAAGCGCCGATAACGTCTGAAACATAAATTTCACCGGCTTTAAGATTTTTTAGCTCGGAAAAGTACGTTTCTGCTTTTACAAAAGTATTTTTCCTGTCTGATACATCTTTTAAATCAGAAGTCATAATATCAGAAGTGGTTATCTTAATTACTTCCTGTCCTTTGAGGTTAACGAAAGTAACTTCATGATAGAGAGGTATATTTTTTGTTTGAAAACCGTCGGGCTTACGATAGTTAAAATAATTTGCATTTTGTTCATTAGATGCAAAGATAGCTCTTTCCTTGGGAGCAGGCTTCGTGGATACCCATTTTTTGCCATCTTCCGAGAGCACCCACTTGCTTTGCGTCACAACGTCGCTAGTTCTGTTCTCTATAAATGTACGATAGATTTTTTCATCTATCGGCAAAGAAGCAATAAGCCGTAAATCATCATCACGCGCATAGAGGAATGTAGCAATCCTGCGTGCAGCATTTGTGGTGAGTCGTTCAATTTCCATAGTACCGCGAGCATCAAGGGCTTTTCTTGCATCATCAACGGCAAGCTTGCCGGCAACCGTAAGCTCATTAACGGCTTTGTCGGCAAGGTCTTGGGTTCGCACCTGCATATTTGTCCCAAGATGCATGGCCTGTTGCCATGCTACAAGGGCAATGAGAATTAGCGGTATTACTTTTATGACAATAAAAATGACGATAAGCTTTGCACGTATGCCAAGGCCAAGCTTAGTCAAAAAATCCTCAAGCGACGAAAAAAATTCTTTTTTGGATTTAATCATAGAGCTTCTTTCTTGTTAAAAAGTTATGCGAAGAGTACAGAAACAAAAATTTGTTATCTGCAATTTTTTATGAAGAAAATGCAAAAAGCATCTCATTTTAAGGATTTTACTGGCACTAAAATGTATTAATCTATTTCTTGTATTGACGGTTGAGGAATTTGCCACGTAAAAGGTAAGGGTGCGCCGATTTCGGCCTTTTCACCAAGCCATGGATTGAAGTACCCAAAAGATAACCACGAACAAGCTTTGCGCAAGCGTTTTTTAAAATTTTTAAAGCCAACGGCCGGCCCCATGGGGATATCTATAAGAAGTTTAAGATACATTTCTGGGTCAATATTTAAATTTCGCAACTGAATAAAGCTTACTCCATAAGTTCCCACAAGCTCAATCAAGGCCGCAAGTTCTTCTTCTGTGTCGCTCACGCCGGGGAAATAAAGTAAATTTAAGGAAACAAAAACCCCTCGCTCACGCGCAGCGGCTATGGAGCTTTTTACGTCGGAAAAAGTATAGCCTTGCGGCCTATAATACAGCGTATAAACATCTTCACGAGCAGAATTTAAGCTTACTCGCAAAGAAGTTAGTCCGGCGTCGGAAAGGGCTTTGATGGATTCGGGACATGATGCATTGGAATTTAAATTGATAGTTCCTTTGCCTCCGCCTTGACGAAAAATTTCAATGGCTTTTTGCAAAATAGGCGTATTGGTAAGCGGTTCCCCCTCACATCCTTGGCCGAAAGAATAAATGGGCTTTTCAAGCTCTTGCCCTTCGTGATGGCGCATAACTTCCACAATTTCCTCAGCATTTGGAATAAAATCCAGCCGACATTGCGGCGTTGCAACTATGGGTGAATCTTTTTCTTGCTGTGAAATACAGCCAATGCATCTGGCATTACACACACGAGAAGTAGGCAATGGAGCTTCATGTCGACCAAGAGCAAGATTGCGTGCTGCCGGACAGTCATATTGCAAAACACACTTATGCAATATGTGCTGCATAAGTCTATTATTTGGATACATTGCTGCAAGCTCACGAGTTTTTTTGCTAAGAATATTTTTCTTAACTTTCCGAAACTCTTGCCTTATATCAGTATCTACCTTTTTTGCACAAACATAAAAACGCCCATGAGCATAACCCACTGCACCATAAGCAAAAAGTGGCAGAAGCGGCGCATCAGCATCGCTGGTATAGGCCGGATGCGCTGTGAGCGTATGCGCCGGCGCTGCAAAGGCAGCTACTGCTAATTCTTCAAGAACTTCCGTTTCGCCGCTTTCCGGGTCATAGCCAACTGCCCTGCGCTTTGGCAAAAAAAAGAGTTCGCTTTCCGGCGGTAAGGGCATAAGCTCATCTTGGCGTGGAAGCCCCCAAGCTTTACCGGTTCGGCAAACCATAAGTAAGTCGGGATGATCATAAATATTGCCATTAGCATCTGCCACAACTAAATGGGGGTGCATAAAAGAAGTGCTCATAGAATTCCTTGATTTTCTGAAAAAATTGAAGTAAGAGCTAAATTGCTGTCGAAGAGCTTATATATCCTATTGGCCTACTACGCAATAAAAAAAGTTAAAGGTTTTTACCATGCCCATGATGATTTTCACTACACTGTTTTTCTTAGGTATTTTCATTATGTTTGTCTTTATTCTTTTTGGACAAGAAAAAGTAATAAAGCAAGTAAATAAAGAACTTGACACTATTCGTGCGCAGTTGGAAGTCGTAGAAAAACGACTTGCCACTCAACAACAGCAGACTTTAAATCTACCTCTTGAAAGTCCAGAGCGCACAAAAAGTAAGCCTGTAGCCGATACATTGGCACAGCCAACGCATACTGTACAGCCAACGCACAGCGCACAAGCTGCGTCCGCTGCCAGCTATAACCAGTCGCAACAAATACCGACGGCGCAAATACCGACGGCGCAAATACCGACGGCGCAAATACCGACGGCGCAAAAAAATACTCGTGATTATGGAACTGATTTCATGGACGTAAACTTTGGGGAAGCGCCAAGACTTAAGCCACAACCTGATTCGCCACATTTTCATACTTCACCGGCCAGCAATCATGTTTCTTCTGTTGCTGCTAAAGAGTTTCCTTCTCCCATGACCGAGGCTTATACAGTGCACAAGCACAAAGATTATCCCCAGCAAAGTGTCCAATTTCCAAAGGCTAACGTGTATCAAGCAGAGCATGAGCGACTCGCTCCACCACACATTGCTCAAAATCCACTTGCCACAAATGCGAATACCAACGGAGCACCGCAAGACCTTGAGCTTTTTATGGCGCCACCCAAAAGACGATAGCATTCGTCTTGTAGTTGCCATTTTTTATTACTTATTTAAAATCGCCCATGGCGGCTCTTAAATAGGCCTCTCGAAATAGAGAATCTGCGGACTGTGACTCTGCTAACAGCAAATAGGGCGCTTTTAGCCAGTTTTTACGGATATTCTGCGCCTGTTGCAATCTTTTTTGTATACATTCCTTTTTATATTCAGGCGTAAAACCTTGTAAAGTCTGAGCAAAGGCCAACGCCCTATGTTTTGCCCTATGCGCATTGTCCACAAGACAAAATCCATTCCTGACCATCTCAAGCCTTTGTTCTTCGTTGTTTTGTAAAAAAACTATTTTTTCAACCGCATCATGAATGTTGTCTTTATGATAATAAAGCAACTCTTTGCCATGTGTAAAAATATCCAAAAATCCATGCCCTACTTTGGGAGTTACCAAGGCAGACCCACATGCGAGAGCTTCAAAAACACGAAAATTTAAATCACCATGTTCACAGTGATTTATAATGACTCTTCCCTGAGGAAATAAATCAGTGTAGTTGCCACGCGTGCTATATAAGGGTAGATGCGTTTGAAGTTCCTCAAGAAAAATCTTTCGTGTTGGCGTAGTTGCTGCATTCACTGTACCCACAAAAAGACAATCCCAAGTATAATTTATGGGAGCACAAGCTTTCTGCATATCCTCAGGTTCGGTTTGAACATTCTGTATGTAGGAGAAAAACTCAGGGCTTGGCATATCAGTATCACGAGCAAAAGCCGGCGACCAGTAAATATGCTTCTCTGAAAGCATTTTATGATAAAAAAGCGGAATGTGATCCTTAAGACTCACAAGGCAAGCGTCAAAAGCTTGAGCATAATAAGGATACCAGCTATGAATATGCGTATCCACTGCATAGCACACTGTAAAGCAAGGAAAATTTTCTATGCCGAGCACAAAGGGAGGGCGGCTTTTGTCCGCTACAACGACAACATCAGGTTCAAAGCCGGCCAAATTGACTAAATCTTCGTAACAAAAAACCTCCAAGTGTTCGAAGTTATAAAAAGACACCTGAAAATCTGTAGCCGGAAGAGAAGCATGAAAAAACGGACTTCCAATCCAAAATATTTTTTGCAATTTTTTTGCCTTTATTATTATGTAAGTGCCATAGAATGTTATTGCTTATTGTACGCAAAATGTTTATAATACAGAAAAGCGACTGAATAGCTTTTTATATCTTTTTCCCAGGACATTCGTCAAGTGTATACAATTGCTCCGCCTAAAA
>CAYJJP010000112.1:0-6883 GCA_964370525.1 uncultured Desulfovibrionaceae bacterium
GTTTTATTTTTTTTGGGTTTTATTTTTTTTGGGTTTTATTTTATTTTTTTGGGGGAAAACCTTTTGTGAACAAAAGGTTCTTCCCCCAAACCCCCTTTCCAAAAAACTTTCACGCGAATTTTTCTTGCGAAAAATTCTTTTGGTTAGCTTAAAATGAAAAGGGTTTCCAAAAAAGATTATCCCGCTACTTTCATAGTCGGGATGGCCTTCCCCTTTGGAAGAATTGTTCAGCGTTTTCTAAGATTAAAATAGATAGGACGGTACTATGGAATTTTTTAATGAAGCAGAGTTATGGTCGAGCGCCCGCATTGCCAATGTTCAGCGCAAACTTCTAAGCTCCACAGTAACTCAAGCCATGAAGTGCGATTTTTACGCTAAAAGGCTTCAAGAAGCAGGTGTAGACCCTGATTCCTTCAATAATGTTGGGGATATTGAAAAAATCCCCTTCACCACTAAGGAAGATTTGCGTGCTAACTATCCCACAGGCTTATTATGCGTGCCGCATGCCGATATTGTGCGCATGCACGTCTCAAGCGGTACCACAGGCACGCCCACGGCCATTTGCCATACGCACAATGACCTTCGCTCTTGGGCCGATCTTGTAGCTCGTTCCATGCATATGGTCGGAGTACGCCGTGAGGATGTCTTTCAGAACATGTCTGGATATGGACTATTTACCGGCGGACTTGGCATTCACTATGGCGCCGAACGTCTTGGTTGCTTCACCATTCCGGCAGGTGCTGGTAACTCACGCAGACAATTAAAACTTGTCAAAGATTTCAACACTACTGTTGTGCATATTTTGCCTTCGTACGCACTTATTTTGGGCGGTCACCTTGAAGAAGCAGGAGAAAATCCTCGCGAACTTCCCTTGCGTATTGCGCTCATCGGTGCAGAACCTTATACAGAAGAATATCGCCAACGTATCGAAAATATGTTTGACATGAAGGTGTATAATTCTTACGGGCTTTCAGAAATGAACGGCCCGGGCGTTGCCTTTGAGTGTGAGTGTCAAAACGGTATGCATGTGTGGGAAGATGCGTATATTCCCGAAATTGTAGACCAAGTAACAGGAAAGCCCGTGCCCGAAGGTGCCGTTGGCGAACTTGTTATGACCAGCCTTTGCCGTGAAGGTATGCCCATTTTACGCTACCGCACACGCGATCTAACTCGCTTTATCCCCGGAAAATGCCCTTGCGGACGTGAACACAGACGCATTGACCGCATTTTAGGCCGCGCTGACGATATGTTCATCATTAAGGGTGTGAACATTTACCCAATGCAAATAGAGCAAGTGCTTATGACCTTTAGGGAAGTTGGGCAAAATTACTTGATTATACTCGAAAATGACGGACATGCCGACCATATGCGAGTACAAGTGGAAATTCGTGAAGAGTGCTTTGTGGAAGATATGCGTGTCTTACGTTCCTTGCAAAAACATATTGCCGGACGCTTGCGTGACGAAATTCTCGTAACGCCCAAGGTGGAGCTCGTAGCAGCAGGAAGCATTGCTACCACCGAAGGTAAAGCCGTACGCATGCAAGACCTTAGGGAAAAATAATGGAACTTGTCATCCCGGATGTATTCTCTTCGGTGCTCATCTCCGGATTTTTGGTACTACTTGGCTTTGTGCTTTTTCTCAATATATTTGGACTGCCGGCCAATTGGATTATCCTTATCCTCGTGGGGCTATGGAAATATATCTATCCCGATGCGGCAAACCTAACCACCATGTTTTTTGTGCTCATGCTGACATTGGCCATTATTGGCGAAATACTTGAATTTGCACTGCAAGTGGTTAAGGCTAAAAAATATGGTTCATCATCGTCAGGAACATTTGCCGGCGTCGTCGGAGCCATCATCGGCGCCATTGTGCTCGCACCGCTGTTTTTTGGAATCGGAGCACTTATTGGCGCATTGCTCGGTGCTTATATAGGCTGCTTTATTATGGAAGTAGCCAAGGGGCGACCCCTTAGCGAAGCTCGCGAAGCAGCCTTTGGCGCCATGGTCGGACGATTCCTCGGTACTGTTGTTAAGTGCGGCATAGGCGGCGTCATGCTTGCCCTTACCGCTCGCTATATTTGGCCTGAAGCACAAGTACCGGAACAAATGGCTTACTTATTGTTTTAGGAAAGTAGTAGAAAACGCTGATTAATTCCTCCGGAGGGGAGGGTTCTGCCCTCCACCCCCCGATTGCTGGATCAAGGGGCATAATCCCCTTTGGAAACCCTTTCTGTTCTCATTATAGTAGTTTCAGTTGAAAACAATAACAGCAAAGAATGAAAATTAACTTTTATTAAGGATGTTTACCTGCAAAGAATTGATAGTGCTTTCAACTGAATTGACTATACATTAAAAAGACATTTCAAAAAATTTTTCGCAAGAAAAATTTGCGTGAAAGTTTTTTGGAAAGGGGGTCTGGGGGAAGAACCTTTTGTTCACAAAAGGTTTTCCCCCAGAAAAATAGTTATCATTTGATTTCTTAAACTTAAAACAAATCCCAAAAAAATATAAAGTGAAATGACGTGAAGCATGTACTATCCTCTATTTATTGATGTGCAAAAATTTTCTTGCCTGATTATTGGCGGTGGTGAAGTGGGTTTTCGCAAGGCGCAAAGTTTGCTTAAAGCTGGGGCTTCTCACGTTCTTGTGCTGGACATTGAGCCGTTTAGTGATTATTGGTATGATATAGAGTGTACGTCTCTTGTGCTTGAGAGTCGCCCTTTTGTTGAAGCGGATTTGCGAGATAAAGGGCTTGTATTTGCTTGCACCGGCAATAAGCAGTTCAATGCTGAAATTGCCGAGCTTTGCGCACAGAAGCAAATTTTGTGTAATTGTGTGGATGCGCCGCGCAAGGGAACTTTTATTGTGCCGGCACTTGCCAAAATTGAAGGAAAAAGTATAGAAGACAATTGCCTTATGGCTGCGCTGTGCACAGAAGGAGCGAGCCCTGCTTGGTCACGTTTTTTGCGCATGGAGCTTGAACAGTGGCTTAAGCCCTATGCGCCTATGACAATTTTCTTGGGCAGATTACGCCCCTTAGTGCTTGGACTTAAACAAGAAACAAAGGACAATACCTTGCTTTTTCGTACCCTTGTGCAATCTCCCTTACGCCGGTATTTGGCGCATGGACAATTGACACAATGTCAGTTACTTTTGCATGAGCTTTTACCAACCGCCCTGCATAAGCATATTGCGGAGTTATTACATGATATCATTTGAGCAAAGTTCCTTAATTATTTTGATTTTATATGCACTCGCCACTTTGTGCGGCATTCTTGGGCTTGTTTTGCGCCAAAGGGTTTTACGCATATTTGCCTTTGTATTTGTGGTACTTGGCTTTGGGCTGCAAACATTTGATATGGCTCGTGGAAGCCATGCCCGTCCGCCTGACGGACTGACCGAAGGTGAGTATATGCAGTTGTTGGCGTGGTTTATGATTTTATGTGCCTTTGTGGGGCAGTGGAAAACGCGCCACACGACGCCGCTTATCTTTATGCTACCGCCGACATTAATTCTTTTACTGACGTCCTTGCGTTCCATGCAAACAGCGATTATCTTGCCAAAGACGTTGAGCGGTTCTTTTTTTGTTTTGCACATTGGCGCCCTGTATATCAGCCTTGGACTTATGGCACTGGCCTTTATGGCCGGCGCGATTTTCTTGTATACCGAGAAAAAAATTAAATCAAAGGCTGCGATTACCGGATTTAGTAAAGATTTTCCGGCTCTTGCCATCCTTGATAAAGCCAATGCCATAGCCACTTATGTGGGATTTCCTCTTTTTACTGTGGGCATTGTGGCCGGTATTGCCTTTGCAAGCAGCGCTTTTGGCAAGGCCATTACCGCAGACCCCAAGGAAGTTGTTTCATATTTTATTTGGATAGTTTACGCTTGGCTTTTTTATATGCGAACCGTACAAGGCAGAGGCGGCAGAAAGCCGGCTATTATCGCTCTGTGCCTTTTTGCTTTGAGTCTTTTTTCCATGCTTGTGGTAGACACATTTATGGACACCCATCATTCCTTTACAGAAAAATAGCAGTATGAATCGAAACATTTACCTTTTTGGGCTTAATCACAAAACAGCCCCTGTGGAAATTCGCGAACGCTTTGCCTTAAGCTCGCACAATTCCGTGGAATCATGGGGCATACCTTGCGAAGGTGCCATCCGTGAAGCACTCATCCTTTCTACCTGTAATCGTGTGGAAATAATAGTTTGCGAAAATGAATGTGCATGTACCAGCCACGACGGCATGTGTGAGCCAAGTATCATTAAGCAAGTTCTTGGCAAGTGGGCACAGTGCTGTCAACGCTCACCGGAAGAACTGCGCCCCTATATTTACGCCTATAAAAATGAACACGCCATTCGCCACATTTTCACTGTGGCTGCAAGTCTTGATTCCATGGTACTGGGTGAGCCGCAAATTCTGGGGCAACTCAAGGATGCCTATCGCAAGGCAGTGGAAAATAATAGCGTCGGTACTATACTTAACAGGCTGCTACACAAAGCTTTTTCTGTGGCAAAACGAGTGCGCACCGAAACCGCCATTGCCAGCAGCGCCGTTTCCATTTCCTATGCTGCCGTGGAGTTGGCTAAACGTATTTTCGGGCAATTGCACGAACAAAAAGCCATGCTGGTAGGCGCCGGCGAAATGGCTGAACTTGCTGCAGAGCATTTAGTGCAAGCCCACATTGCGCATATGTTTGTGACCAACCGTACCGTTGAACGTGGCCAAGAGCTGGCAAAATCTTTCAAGGGAACCTTTGTACCCTTTGACCAAATGGTTAACCATTTAGAGGATGTAGATATTATTATTTCCTCAACCGGTGCTACGGAAGCCATATTAAAAGCCAAGGATTTAAAAGGCATCCTCAAAAAGCGAAAATATAAACCCATGTTTTTCATTGATATTGCCGTTCCGCGCGACATTGATCCCGATGTTAACGGGCTTGAAAATGTCTATCTTTATGACATTGACGACCTGCGGGAAGTGGTGGAAGAAAACCTGGCCGGACGAAAGGACGAAGCCCTCAAAGCGACTAATATTATTGACGAAGAAATGCTTCTCTTTGGCCAGTGGCTCAGTAGCCTTGACGTGCAGCCAACCATTGTGGACATTATCCAGCGCTCTGAAAATCTTGCACAAGATGAATTGCAACGCACTCTCAAAAGGCTTGGCACAAGCGACCCAAAAACCAAGGCTGCGCTGGAAGATATGATTTCTTCCCTCATTCGCAAGCTTAATCATGCGCCCATATCCTTCCTAAAACGTGGCACCATGAGCGAAGAAGGCACCACACCGCGCATTCATATGGTGAGAAGAATTTTTGACCTTGATGAAAAAATCCCCAGCCTGCGTGCCATGAAACATATAAAATCCTCATACCTAGAGCACTCGTTGCCCGAAAAAGAGTAAATATGCGATCCTATGTTATTGATGATATAAGCGTTGAAGACTGCCAAAATCTTGCAAAGCATCTGGCTAGCTTAGAACTTCAAACCTCGCTTGCCGATGTATTTTGGCTCACCGTCCCACAAGAGCTGCTCAATGCCGAGCAACTTGCGCATGCTCAAACATGTGGCCCCCATGTTATGGCCTTAGAAATTGAAGAAAACCATGAGCTTATACGCATGGAACTCTTAGTGCGCGCCCAAAATGCTCTGCACTGTTCCTGTGTGGGCTATGCCCCCCCTCCCCTCATTGAGCACATGATTAAAAAACTTAACGGCATACTCACAAGCCTCGCCATCGATTATTAACACTTGTCATGCTTTTTCCGCCAAGCCTACCGCCCTTAAAAACACAAGAGCGCTCAACGCAGGAGCTCATCCGTCAAATACATAATTTTATTCACGAAGAACTCGAAATTAGCCTAGAAAACACCAATTTTCTACTTGCAGTATCCGGTGGCGCCGACTCCCTCGCCCTACTCTGCATCTGGCAGTGGTTCAGCGACAAATATTCCTGCTCATTTTCCGTCTTACACCTTAATCACGGCCTACGCCCCGAAAGCGTCCAAGAAGCTCAATATCTCCATGAACTTTGCAAAGCGTGGCACATCCCTTATTATATGGAAGAGCGCAATATACCGCAACTAGCCAAGCAATTTAACATGGGCTTTGAAGAAATGGCACGCAAGGTACGCTATGAAATTTACGAAGAATATCGTATAAAAACACAGGCCGCATGGACATGTCTTGGACATCACCTCCACGACGTACAAGAGGACTTACTCATGCGCCTCATCCGCGGCACAAGCTGGCCGGCCCTTGCAGGCATGGTGGCAAAAGACACAAACCGTCACATCCTCCGCCCCCTACTTATGCAAGAGCCTCAACACCTACAAATGCTTCTACATCAAGTCAACCTCAGCTACGCCAAGGACAACACCAACGATGATATAAACTATTTCCGAAACCGTGTGCGACATACCATTTCACCACTACTACAAGCAGAAAACCCCTCGTTTAGCAATAAAATACAAGACTTATGGCACATGGCACAGTACGACGCCGCCCATTGGCAAGAAACATTACAGGCTCTATGCAAAACGCACCACATACACTGCCAAGAAAATCGTGTCCTGCTGCCCGCAACTCTATTAAAGAAAATTGACAAATCCACACGTTTACGCCTGTATATGCATGCCATACAAATGCTCAAAGCCCAAAATCCACACGCGCAAGGGCAAGCAAGAGCACGCACGCTCTTTGCCCTCGACCACTCCCTCACTCAAGGCCACGGCAATACCTTATTCCAGTTACCCGGCAAAATCTGCGCTTACCTCAAAAAAAAGAGTATTATTATTTTTTTGGGAGAGAAATAATTGAGGAAACGCTGATTTATTATTTTTTTGTGAGGGGGGAAGGGGAACTTTTGCCAAA
>CAYJJP010000113.1:0-6870 GCA_964370525.1 uncultured Desulfovibrionaceae bacterium
ATGGTCCATAAAATACCGGGAATGAGCCACATGAGCATAAAGCTTACTGAATGGATAAATTCTTTATTTGTTAAGTAATTTTCTAGCTTTAAAAGTTCTATCCATGTGAATCCGACTATAACCAGTAAAATTGTCCAAAATAAAAACCAGCCATTTCGTGCCCATTTTGCACACCAAACCAGCATTTGTGCATAGTAATCACGTCCAAAATCATCACGAGAGCGGCGTATAAGTAGCCAAACACAAGCGCCGCCTCCTGCCAAAGCAAACGACAAGGGCAAAAGGTAGGGTAGGGCTTTCCAAAACGCAGCATCCATGCTTGGGCTTAAAAAACTATCGAGGGTGGTAGGGATGCTTATTCCTTGGTTAAAAAGTGTATCGGCATGAATTATACATAAAATACAATATACTGACATTGCGTACCAGCAAGAGGCAATGAGCGCAAGGCATTGTATGAGTATTCTATGTTCTTTCCATTTAGACCACAAAGCATAAAATAACGTCATAAAAATGGTGGCTGCAAGAATTAAGGCGCCGGCATAAAGATGTATTTGTAAATATGTAGATGTGGTAATTGGTTCAAAGTATGCAGTGAATGGTATGCCTTGTTCTGTGTTTTCTTGCGCTTGTATAAACGCTAGCATGGGCGGAGAGATGCGAAACCAAAGCGGTATGAGACTGAGCAAGGTTGCTATCCAGCCAATAAAAAGTGCAAGTTGAGTTATTTGTTTGGCACATTTAGCATAGGCAGTTCTTTTGCGAGTGAGCGAGAGGATTTGTCCGCTAATGCTGATAATAGGAAAGGCAATTAGAGCCAAAAACGCTAAAGAACAAAGGGTGATAATGGTAAATTGTGCAAATAGCTGCCAAGGGACGGTATTCAAATCCATAGTCTTATCTCCATGTGGTGTGAATTATTTGTGCCTTAATTTTTCCTTAAGTGCAAGATGTCTTGAAAAGTATTATAAAATAAAGTAAGGTGTCGATAACTTAGGAGGGTAAAATTATGAAGAATAAAAAGCAAGTCAATGAAATGTCTGCTAAACTATCCATAAAGACATCGAAAAAACTCTTAACAGCCGTGTTTATGGGGCTTTTTTGTGTTGGCTGCGCCTCTACACAAATGCAAGAAGAGTTAAATACTAACTCTAAATCCATAGCTCGACTTGATAATAAAGTTTCTACTATGGAAGGGCGTATGCTCGCCATGGGGCTTGAGGTGAAATCCTCAAATGAGCGTGTGTATGAGGTGCGTAATAGAAGCGGTAGAAAAACAGGCATGACTGCTCACCCTATGCAAACGCAAATTCCGGAAGTTGCAAACAATGCTAATCGTCAGGCAAATCAATCAAGTAGAGTTGTGCAACCCTCTCCAACGAAACGCCAAGTAGCCGTTGCGCCGTCGCCCAAGTTGCAACCAAAGCCCATGGTAGCAGCACCTACCGCTACCACGCTTACAGCACAAAACGCCAACAAAAACATAACTGCTCCGAATCAAGCACAAGTAAACAAGCCAAATTCAAATATTTCGACCGGTTATAACCTTGCTTTGCCTCCTGAAACAGCTGTTCTAACGCCTGCTGCACAAAATGAAACAACGGTAAGCATTCCCGGTAATGTGGTAACTGCGGAATCTGTTGGAATAACTACACCAAGATCTCCAACTCTTTCAAATACACAGACCAAGCCATCAGGGCCACAAATGCCGCCGGCCGATGCGCCAATGTTGGCAAATGCGAACAATAAGCCACAGCAGGTAAATGCGCCTGCTCCGGCAAAGTTTGCACCAACGGCATCTGGTGAAAAAGACGCCTATGCGCAAGCGCTTAAACTTGTTAGGGGCGGTCAAGCTCAAAATGGCCGCGAGAGTTTTCGTGCTTTTTTAGCAACATACCCTCAAAGTAAGCTGGTTCCCAACGCATATTATTGGATAGGCGAAAGTTACTATTCGCAAGGAAATTTTGGAGAAGCTTTAGCCGCATTTCAGCAAGTGATTAATCGCTTCCCAATGCATCACAAAACTGCCGATGCATTGCTAAAAGCTGCTATGACGTATGAAAAACTTGGAGATGTAGCCAATGCAAAAACGCATTATCAAAAGGTTGTTTCTACTTTTCCGCGCTCCAATGCCGCTCGAATTGCTAGGAACAAAAGACTTTAGATAAGAAGTTTCCATGGACGAAAGACCTTGGCAAAAATTTTCGGAAGCCGACAGAGCTGAATTTTGGGCAACGCTTGCGCTAAAATATACCCCAGGCATAGGCCCGCGTTCCATTGCGTGTTTGCTAAAGCACTATGGTTCTGCTTTGACGGCTCTTGAAAATAAAAACTATTGGCAAGATGCTAATCTCAGTAAGGATAAAGCACGTCTGCTAGACGGCGAAGCGTGGCGAAAGGATGCCATAGTCGAATGGAAAAATGCTCAATTTTGTAATGCAGGCATTTTATTGTGGAAACATGAAGCCTATCCACAAATGCTGCGTGCGCTTATTGATGCCCCTTCCTTGTTATATTATAGGGGCAATTTGTCCCTATTGTCTACGCCGTGTTTAGCCATTGTGGGCTCACGAAAGTGCAGTGCGGAAGGGGTAAAGATTGCTGGCACAATGGCAAGAGAGCTGTCCAAAGTGGGCATTACCATTGTCTCCGGCATGGCTCAGGGAATAGATAGGGTGGCGCATATGGCAGCTTTAGCTAACCTTGGCAAGAGTATAGGCGTTCTCGGCACGGGGATAGATATATTTTACCCTTTAAGTAATGAAGATGTTTATAGAAAATTATATTTGGAAGGTTTGCTCATCTCTGAGTTTGCACCGCAAACAAAACCCATTGGTTCAAACTTTCCGGTGCGTAACCGCATCGTGAGCGGGCTTTGTTTTGGGGTGCTGGTGATTGAGGGTAAAAACAATAGCGGCAGCCTGATCACAGCTCGTTTGGCTCTTGACCAAAATCGAGAAGTTTACGCCATCCCAGGCCCTGCTACGGCCGTAACTTCACTAGGTTGTCATGATCTTATTCGCCAAGGCGCAAAGCCTGTTTTTAACGCTGAAGATATTTTGTGCGATCTTTCCGCTACTTTGCACACGCATATTCAGCAGAAAAATGAAGTTGCGACGCTAAAGTCAACGTGTAAAACTTTAGAGGTTACGCCTTATGCGCAGAAAAATTTTTTTGCACATGAAAAAACAAAAATATGTGACAAACAAACGATAAAGCTAACCACTGAAAACTTAGCACATTTTTCCAACGAAGAGATTGAAGATATTAAGAAAATGTTGAATTTATTGCATGTTAATGGGAATTGCCATATTGATGAATTTTGTGTAAACATCGAGAAATCGGTTGCGTACATAAATTCTTTGCTCATTGAGATGGAACTTATGCAATTGGTGAAAAAAGAAGTTGGCGGATTATATAGTGCATTGAGTGCTGATATTTCAATAGTTTAAGTTTTGCATGAGTAGAAAGAGCCTATAAATGTTTATAATTACAGATTGTTATAAAAAAGATTTTTTTTTGGCTTGCGCATATATACAAAGTGCTTACTTTATATTATACGTCGAGCGTCATTATTGCAAAGCGTAATTTATTATGCGAAAAAATAATGACAAAAAGAGTTAATTTATAAATTTTTTGGTAGTTCAAATGCAAAAAATTCAAATAGAAGATGCAAAACCCGACATGATTCTTGGTTGCAGAATTCGCAACAACGGCGGCGATATCATTGCTGAAGCCGGAACCCCTATAACCGAAAAGCTTATTAGTCAGTGCAACGCACTTGGACTTTATAGCTTGCATGTTCTTGGTAAGCCGGTTGCTGGTGCTACGCCAAGTTATAATGCCGGCGAACGATTACAACGGCTAGAACATCTTTTTCGTAATCAACAGCAAAGTATTTTTATGCGAACAATTGAAGCGTTTTTAAAAAAACATTTTCAAGATCGTGTTTAATACCGATGAGCCACAGGTAGATAATGAGTAATACGAATGATTTAAGTACGAATTATAAGGGAGCGGTACTCGCAACCAAGGGCATCCCAACTTTACCTATAGCATTACAAAAAATCACTGCTTTGATGGACGGTAATAGAACAAATCTTGCTAAGGTTGCTGAGCTTATTATACAAGATCAAAGTCTGAGTGCCAAAGTTTTAAAACTCGTAAATTCACCAGTTTATGGTTTCCCAAGGCGTATTGTTTCCATACATAACGCGCTTATTTTACTTGGCGTTAATGCCGTACACGGACTTTTGCTCTCCACAGTTGTTTTTGAGATAGTATCAAAACAAATGAAAGGGCTTTGGAATCATTCTCTTGGTTGTTCCACAGCCAGTAAAGTTTTGGCTCAACACCTAAAAATTAAAGAAGTTGAAGAATATATCCTTTCCGGTTTGTTGCATGACCTTGGAAAAGTGGTTTTGGCGTTACAAATCCCTGAGGCCATGAAGGATATAAATGCGATTATTGCGAGCGAAGATGTTACTTCACGCGAAGCCGAAAAACTTATTTTAGGATTTTCACATACGAAAATTAATGCTTGGGTGGCACAACATTGGAATTTGCCGCTTGGCATAACGGCAGGCATGACATATCACCATGACCCTATGAAGGCAGGAAACTATCAAACCATTGCCAGCGTTACCCATTTAGCTAATTTTTTCACACGACTTTTTGAAGTAGGATTGGCAGGCGATAGTAATGTTTCAGAAATCAATCCTCTTGTATTAAAACACCTTAGCCTTGACCAAAATGATTTGCGAGAACTTGTAGATAAAATTGGCATCGAATTTGAAAAACAAGCACAATTCCCTGTATTCGGAAGGTAATATGAATGAATCATTTGACTTTTTGTCGATTGTAGGTTGCAAGCCCACTTTGTTTTTGCTCTCTGAAGACATGGAGCTGTGCGAAACACTACAAAAATTGTGGCCACAGCAAGATGTTCAGTGGGAAGTATTCACCAGTGGCAAGGCCTTGCTTGAAAAACTTTTTAATGATCCGCCGCATATGCTTATCTGTAGCGAACAAAGTGCGGATCTTAGCGGCACAGAAATTATTCATCTTGTAAAATCTGAAAACGTATATCGTCAAATATGTACCGTGCTTTTCATGGGAGCAGAGTATTTGCGCGCAGAATTTCGTGGTAAGATTTCTGATGTTGATGATTTTATTTTACTCCCTTCAAGTCCCAACGAAATGCGTGCAAGGCTTGAGCTTGCTTTGCAACGATCTTCGTGTACACTTGATGCCAATCCGCTGACTCGTTTACCGGGCAATGCCTCCATAATGCAAATGGTAGAAAAGCATATCAAAGAAAAAAGCGACTTTGCCGCAGCCTATCTTGATATTGATAACTTCAAAGCTTTTAATGATAAATATGGCTTTTCGCGTGGAGATGAAGCCTTATTGGTCACGGCTAGGCTTTTGGTCGCTACCATTATGAACTCCAATGGCGCGTATAAATTTTTGGGGCATATTGGCGGAGATGACTTTTTCTTTATTTTACCATGTGATATTATGGAAGAAACATGCCAAAGCCTTGTAAGTGCTTATGATGATATTATTCCCAACTTTTATGACGATGAAGACAGAGCCAATCAAGGAATTATCTCAAAAGATAGGTCGGGCAATTTGCATCGCTTTCCCTTTATGAGTGTATCCATAAGCGTTACCACAAATACCAATGGTCGTTTTTCGCATTATGGCGAAGTATCACAAGCTGTTGGACAACTCAAAAAGATTTGTAAAGCTAAAGATGGTTCAAACTATTTATTTGATCGTCGTATAGATTGATTATGCTGAAGCAACTTCAAGCTTTTTTGCTTTGGCTTGAAATTCAAAAAGGTTATGCCAAAGCAACTATTCTTGCATACGCAAAAGATTTGGAGCAACTAGAATCTTTTTTGCAAGAACAACAGCTAAGCCTTGACGTTGCCGCAAATATAGAAAAAATTCATATAAGAAAATATATAGCCAGCCTGCATAAGCAAGGGCTGTCCAAAAGCTCTATGGCGCGAAAGTTGTCGTCCATACGAGCTTTTTTTCTGTATCAAGTGCGCATGCGCCATATACAAAATAACCCTTGCGCCGGCTTGCGTAATCCAAAACAAGAACAAAAACATCCTAGTATCTTGAATGTAGATGAAGCGTGTAACCTTTTTGCTACCAATAACCATGATGAGCCAAAAAATGGCGACGTTCATGCGCGCGACATCGCCCTTGCAGAGTTGCTCTATGGCTCAGGTTTGCGTATTTCAGAAGCTCTGTCCATAGATGTGCTACATATTGATATAGAGCTTGGATTTTTGCGAATACTTGGCAAAGGAAAAAAAGAACGCCTCTGCCCGCTGACCGATGCCAGCCAAGTTGCACTTCGAGCTTGGCTTGACCGGCGGCATACGTTGGCTCTAAAGGGGGAAAGAGCACTGTTTGTAGGAGCGCGCGGCGCACGGCTTGATAGACGCCAAGCTCATCGCATTATTCAAAGTCTTTGCTTAAAAGCAGGAATCACAAAACCTCTTTCTGCCCACGGCTTACGCCATTCCTTTGCAACGCATCTTCTCGAAGCCGGTGCAGATTTACGCACTGTCCAAGAACTTCTGGGGCACAGCTCACTAAGTACCACACAACGCTATACTAATTTAGCCCTTGAACACTTAATCAAAGTGTATGACCAAGCACACCCGCAGAGCAAAAAAGGTAAAGAAGAGTAAAATTCTTCAATGAAGAATATGTGGCTATTGCCTTTAATCGGATTTTCTTGCAAGGGAGGGGAAAACTTTTGCTAGCGCCAAAAAGTTTTCCCCTCCCCTGCACCCCTCCCCTTTCAAAACGCGCCAATTGCTCATCCCTATCAAGAACTCTGCGCAA
>CAYJJP010000114.1:0-6801 GCA_964370525.1 uncultured Desulfovibrionaceae bacterium
GTTCTTGCCTCTGCCATTGTATCCATAGCTAATATGATGCAATTTGCGGCAATTTTTGGTAGCGGACGTAATAATGAGGAAGGCAGCAATGGGCTTTTAAGTGGAATTGTGCTGGCCATTGTAGCGCCTATTGCGGCATCACTTATTCAGATGGCGATATCACGTTCCCGTGAATATCTTGCTGATGACACAGGGGCGCGTATTTGTGGCAATCCCTTGGCTTTAGCAGGAGCATTGCATAAATTGCAACATTACAATGGACAAATTCCCATGAAAAGCGGAAATGCCAGCACAGAGCAGATGTTTATTGTATCGCCTCTGTTTGGTGGAGGCATGGCTAAACTTTTTAGCACACACCCTCCCATAGAAGAAAGGATTGCGCGACTGCAAAACATGTCTAGGTAATTGATATTTGCAGTGATATTTGCAAGGCGCTTACTTAAGATTTTTTTTCTGTAATTTTTCTAAAGTCATGGAATATTCAGCGCACTTAAATAAAGTATCAAAATCTTTGCCGTCTTGCGGATACACTGCCACGCCTATGCAACCGGTTGTGCTTACATTTTGTATGCCTGAAATATAGTTTCTGGTAAGTATTTTCTCAATAACATTCTTTTTTTCAGGAATGATGCACATTGCGGGTACGTTTTTCACAAAAACAAGAAAATCATCACCGCCAATTCGGCCTATAACATCGCCTTCTCTAAACTTGGCATATAAGTCATCCGCAATTTCTCTTAAAACACTATCGCCTGTTGTATGTCCCAGGGTATTATTAATATTTTTAAAGTTATCAATATCAAAAACAAAGAGTGCATGAACTGCTTGCTCTTGGGCGTTAATATATTTTTCAATAAGAACTTGGGTTGTTACCTTATTATAGCATTGGGTAAGGTC
Source organism: uncultured Desulfovibrionaceae bacterium (assembly GCA_964370525.1). Lineage (GTDB taxonomy): Bacteria > Desulfobacterota > Desulfovibrionia > Desulfovibrionales > Desulfovibrionaceae > CAYJAD01. The sequence goes on from CAYJJP010000114.1 coordinate 898, forward strand.
GTCTACTTGAAACAGGCTGGAGAATTTTTTTTGTTCGTCTATGTCTTCAACCTTGCCAATGGCAGTAAGGGGATTTCCGGTCGCATCCTTGATAACTTTATAAGTTATCCTAAAATAACGTACGCTTCCGTCAGGCACATGAAAACGAATTTCAATCGGCGTGTGCTCGCCCTTTGCCAAGTTTTCACAAGCTCTAAGAAAATCTTCTCGGTCTTCCTCATAAACTCTTTTTTCTTCTAAAAAAGTTTCGGGAAAAAGAAATTTATTACTTGGCAGTCCAAACTGTTCATAACCTACGCCAAAAAACATCATTTGGCGATCGCTAAAGTTAAAGGTCCAAAGCCATTCATCTGAAACTTCTAAGAGAGTAGTAATAAGTTCTTTATCGGAAACGCTATTATTAAAGCCGTACTCTTGCACCCACTCACGATTTGAAGATGTATCCTGCTCAAGTGTAGTTTCTCGGACAAAACCAGCAAGTAAGGGTTCGTCATCACTACCTTTAACCTTCAACTTAACAAGGGTTATCTCTGCACAAAATTCCTTTCCTTGCTTGGTTTTATGTACCCACGGAAAACGTAAAAAACCTTTCTCATATGCTCTTTGTATGTATTTTTCAGAAAGCTCCAAGGAGTTTTCACCATTTGGCTGAAATTCCGGAGAAAAGGTGTGTACATTTTTTGAAAAGTCTTCTTTAGATTCTAGGCCAAAAGTATCCAGCACGCATTGATTGCAGGCAAGTATTTTATTTTTTTCGGTGAGCATGGTCACACAAATGGGCATAACTTCGATGATTGCAGACATTTCATTATAACTAAGAGTAATATCTGTTATATAATCATTCTTCAATATATTTTCAAGAACGTTTTTATGGATATTTTCCTCATAAACAGTTAAAAACTCTTCTATAGGCATGGGGCGATAAAAATAATACCCTTGACCGTAAGCGCAGCCAAATTCGGTTATCATTTCTTTTTGTTCTTTAGTTTCAATCCCCTCAGCAACACAGGAAGAAGTTCCTAAATCGTTAATCATTTTAAGAATATTTTTAACCAATGCTCTATTTTGCGCACTTTGGGTAATGTGATCTATAAGGCCTTTGTCGATTTTTACCTCACTAAATTCCGTCATGGTAAGCATCAACAAATTTGAGTGTTTAGCACCAAAGTCATCAAGGGAAATCTCAAAGCCCGCATTTTTGATTTCTTTAAGTTTTTTATCAAAAAAACCGAAATCCATTTTATCAATGCTTTCAGTTATCTCAATTTTTATGAATGAATGTGGTATATTGTATTTAGCACAAATTTCTATGATTTCAGTCAATAAATTTGGAGAAATGAATGTCACACGCGAAAAATTCACAGCGATTTTTAGGCGTCGATTTTGTTTAAGCAGATGCTGTAAAAGCTTACACACTTCTTCAAGAACAAAAAAGTCGATGTGGCGTATGGTTCCTTCGGTTTCATAAATGGGCACAAAGTGATCGGGGTTTATTTTTTTACCTGATGTGTCTTGTTTACGAATAAGCGCTTCTGCTGATGAAATTTCACCTGTAACCAAATTCACCTTTGGCTGCAAATAAACAGAAAAGTACCCCAAGCGCAACTCTTCCAAGATAATTTCCACGGCATTGGGGCGTTTTTGAACACTTTTATTGACTTGAGATGCATAATACCTCTGTTTTTCAGCATACATAACATCATAGGACTGGTTGATACCCTTGCGTAAATCAATTTTACTATCTTGAAAAATACCGCCCACAGAAAGGGAAAACTTACTCTGTTCGGAAATTTTTTGTTTCAAATTCGAAACTATGGATTCAAATTCAGATGAGCTAAGATCAGGGAATAAGGCAATAAACTCATCGCCTTCAAAGCGATAAAGCTCTGTTTTAAGCTCATAAACCAATAAATTGGCGACATCTTTAAGGATGCTGTCGCCAAATTTTTCTCCATACAAAGCATTTATCTTTTTCAATCCATTAATGCTTACATACACATAACCAAGGCTTTGAAGTTTTTTATTTTCTAAGGCTTCAATTCTCTCATTAAATTTATTTCTATTCCACAGACCTGTAAGGATGTCTGAATATGACAAATGCAATAATTGTTCGTGAATTTTATTTTTCCGAATTTTATCCACAACAAAAAGAACGACCGAATGCAACAAACTCAAGTCATCAGTGTTTTTTGCTGGGCTATCAACGCCCATGCAATAAGTAAGCTTTCCTTCCACAAAAAAAGGAACAAGAATAAAACCCTTAACCCGCAAGCTTGCAAAGAGCTGATACAAGGGACTGACAGGATCAAGCTCGCTTTCTAAATCTTTGACAACCAGCTCACCTTGCTGATAAAACATATCAATAAGCGGGTTAAAAAACTGTACAGGTACTGCATAATTTAACTTAACATGCGATATATACCCTTCCTGGCGCCATTCGTAAATTTTATACACATTGTTATCACTACAGTTTAACTCATAAACATAAGCATGTTTTGAGTCATAATACTCTGCTACTGTGCTCAAAAGTCTTTCAATGGCAGTTTCCGGTGCAGTATCTTCTACTAAGGTTTGAATGCAAGAAACGAGGGTTTCCTCTAGGGTGAGTTTTTGAGAAATACTTTCAATATCTTCGTTGTTCAGTTCCGGATCATAAAGCATGGAGAGGACAGCCAGTCTATTGGCAACTTCGATGAGAGTATCAAAATGTGTGTAGTATTTTTTTGTTACATCGTCATAGATTTCTTTACGAATTTTTTTCCCTAAAACAAGATTTGCGCTATGGGTGTTTTTGCATGCTTCTTTATAATCGTGCAAAAACTTTTGATAAGTGCGGTCGCGCAACTTACTTTCAAAAATCCTCGTTAAATTTTCATCAGATGAATTGTTTAAATATAAAAGTTCGGACGCTTCAAGGTCAACTATGTAACATAAAAAATTTAAATTATCTAACGCTAATTTTGCCAGTTCCTGCTGTTGCATAGTCTTCTCCAAGTAATCTCAACTTACAGACAGAAAGTCAGTAAGTATATCCACAAAATTAATATAAAAAAAATACCATCCTGTCAATATTGGCTTTAAAAAGATAAAAATAATTTTTTCCAACTATTACAAACACTAAACTTCATACAACAAGGACACAATAAAAACTGTGTCCTTGTTTTTATGTTTTAATAAACAAAAAGTGCCAAATATTAGCGAGTAAGCAATTTATTCAAAAGCTCTTGCAACTCAATAGCCATGCTCGACAATTCTTGCACCGCCTCTGAAGCTTGCTCCATGCCCATTGCTGTGGAGTTGGCAATGTGATTAATTTCATCAATGGAACGGTTGATTTCTTCAGATGTAGCTGATTGTTCTTCCGCTGCCGTCGCTATGCCGGAAATAAGCCCGGAATTAGTGTTGGCCAAAGATAAAATCTCATGCAGTGAATTGCCGGAAACAGCTGCAAGATCTGTGGCTTTACCGGCAAAACCGGCACTTTCGCTCACACGATTAATATTCATGGTGGTTGTTTCTTGAATGCCGCGAATACTGTTACCAACTTCCGTTGTGGCCGTCATGGTTTTTTCTGCAAGCTTGCGTACTTCATCCGCTACAACCGCAAAACCACGTCCGGCTTCACCGGCACGCGCAGCTTCAATGGCAGCGTTTAAGGCTAAAAGATTGGTTTGATCGGCAATATCTGAAATAACATCCATTACGCTACCAATACTTTCAGCTTGCGCTCCCAATTGTTTCATATTTTTTTCTAGCTCAAGCGTTACATCATTAACACTTTTAATGGCGTTAACCACTTGATTTACAAGCTCTGCCCCTTCGGTTGCTTTATCACGCACATTGCTTGACTGCGTATTGGCCTCGCCCGCATTGCTGGCTACTTCCAGCACGGTGGAGTTCATTTGTTCCATAGCTGCTGCTGTGGAATTAACACGGTCTCGCTGTATCTGAGAACCACTGGAAACTTCCTCTACTTGGGCAGAAAGCTGACGGGAAGCGGCGGCCATGCGTTCAGAAATATTTTGTGCCTCGTTGGCCACTTCAACCATAGTTTTTTGTGTGCTGGTAATTTCTGTAAGGTCTGTAATTAACTGCAAAACACAAGCGAGTTTTCCGTTATCATCAGTAAAAGGAATAGCCGTATAAGAAATATCAAGCATTTTGCCCGCCGGCCTTGCCACCGTGATAGCTGTTGCCGAACGCATAGTTGCTACAGCCTTATTCAATGCATCGCTTGGCGTATCAGAATCATCACGATTCATTATTTCCTTGCATGTTTTATTAATGTACCCAGTACCGGCAATACTCTTTCCTACGCTGTTCAAGTATACAACACGTAAATTTTTATCCAAAACCACCACTGGCGATGTTAAAGCATCAAGGATGTTTTGATACTGTTTCAAAGTAAAGTTTGTGCCCTCCACAAGTTCGGCATAAGCGCCTTGAAATTTGTGACTCTCACCCTGAATGGCAATTTGACCACCCTGAAGCGCATCCTTCATATTGCTGTATTCTTGGATAATTTGATTAAGCGATTCCGGTATAGAGCGCAAAGCATTGGCAAGATAACCAATTTCATCATTGCGCTTTACTTCTAGCGTACCCTTGAGATTACCGGCGGCAATATCTGTAGCAAAATTTACGCCCTTACGCACAGCAGCAACTATGGGGCGAACTATAAAGAATGTAACAATAGCACTTAAAATCACGGCAATAACAGTCGCGTACATGGCAAGATTACGTGTTTCTGCCAGAGCTGAGAATATATCGCGCTCCTCTGCTCTTGCGATAACGGTCATATCACTGTCTTTAAGGCGTGTGTGGTAAGCAATAACCGGAAATCCCGCAATATTAACATATTCGCTTACTCCATCAGACCCTTTTGCGATTTTTTGCATCAGAGAAGCTATGGGCAGATTCTCTTTCATAAGAAACTCTTTATTAGGATCAAGCACTATACGCCCCTTACCATCAATGGCAAAAGCATACCCCCTGTCACCCACTTTTATGCCCTTAAGCACTGTATCATACACCTTGGCAAAGGAAATATCGCCGCTAAGCACACCAACAACTTTTCCTGTACTGTCTTTTACGGGAAAAACCACTGCCATGAGCACTTCATTGGTGATTGTGGACATACGCGGCACAGCTTTTGGAACATCTCCGCGCATAGCTATCTTAAAATACTCACGAAAATTTAAATCTGTACCCACAGCCCTTGGGTTATTTGAAGCAACAATAAAACCCTTGGGGCTTATTAAGTTAAAGCCGTTCATCATGGCAAGTTGACCCGTTCGATCGGCAAGCCAAGCGTTCAGCTCTCTGACATCGCCTTCTTCAGTAAATTCTTTTGCTAAAAAATCAACTACATGATAATCTTCAGCCGTAAGTTTTATGAAAGAAGTTGTAGATACAATGGTGTAATCAAGCATACGTTGCAAAGAAATCGTCGTTGCTTCCATGGTATTTAACGATGCTGCCGTTAAAGATTTTGCAGTTTGGTTATACGTTAAATAACTTAAGGTACCCATCGATAACACTAAAATGAGAGTAATAGGTAATAAAATCTTTTGTTGTAGATTCATAGTGTGGCTCCTTTATTTCTTACCGATTTACTATCGGTACTAATAAGAAAAACTTAACAGTAAAATACATTTCACTCGTTTTACTGTTAAGTTTCTTATTGAAAATCATTAAAATAGCCGAATTATTACATACTTACCCTTTGTTTATGCAATCTCCGCAATAAAAACAGTGCCACAAGCAAAGTCACAATCTCTCCAAGCGGCAAGGCTATGGCAACACCCCGAACATGCAAAAACTTAGGTAAAAGCCAAATAAATAAGATGGGTAAAAGCAAAGTACGCAAAATAGCCACAATGGCAGATTCCGTGGCCTTCAGTA
>CAYJJP010000115.1:0-6783 GCA_964370525.1 uncultured Desulfovibrionaceae bacterium
TCAGCAGCCGGCTATTAGTTAAGTACGCATTCGGGCAATCCCTTCCACACTGTAAAGCAAAAGCTGCTCGGTTTTCGCCTGCAAAAACTGCTCACACCGAACTTCTAGTGGTACCGGCACATACAATAGCGTGTAAGAGCATGTTTATTTCAGACTTTAAAAGCTACGTAGGAATACATGCATAAATCATTCCAATTATGCAATATCCATGCTTAACACTCGTAAGACTTGAGAAAAAAAACTATGTTTTATTTCTCAGCACTTTTCAAAAGGGAAAATTTTTCCGCACAAACACCCTGCCCTTTTGTTAATAAGGAACTCCGTAAAGTCCAGGCCCTCTCTGTTGCGGCTCCGGATATACTTGACGGATATTTAAAGTGCCATCTCTAAGTCCAAGCGGTGGCGGCGGAGGGGTATGTACATAGGTAGTCTTTACATAGCGAGGTTGAATCACAAGCCCCGTCGTCACGGTTTTTGGTGAACGAGTAGCCGAGGAAAGCCTTTGAATAAGTGGAGTTTTAGCTAAAATAAGTTGTCCTGTACGCAAAACCATGCCGTCCATAGCTCGCACAAGTCGTGCGTTGACAAAAACAGCATCGTCGTCAGCATGATAGGTGCCTACTATAAGCGCTGCCCAGCGTTCGTTGGTAGTCATAACGCCTTGACGTAAAAGCGTAAAGTCGCCTTGCCCCAGTTTCATTTCTATATTTCCAGAAAGACGATATTCTCTCACAGGAAATCCACGCTGATTAAATTCATAAATAAGTGATTCACCAAGCAAATTGCCTAAACTTGACGTTACGCTTTTATTGTTCATATCTACAAATGAAGTAGGCAAAGCCACAAGCCCCATGAGCGTTCTGTTGTCCATAGTTGCAAGCATTTGGTCTGCAAGATTTCGAACTTGTTGCTTAAAATCTAAAGCTTGAGTTGTTTTGGGGATAGGTGCCGGGCGTGGCTTTTTAGGGCTTGCGCAGCCGGCTATAAGTAAACTTTGAAACAGGAGAACAAACAATAAAAAACGTACGATATTAGTCATATATGATTCCTTGCCATGCGCTTTAGGGTGTGTAATCAATGCAGTGCACAAATTTGCGCCAGTGTATAAAATACTCATCGTTCTTTTATGCAAAAACTTAAGTAAAGAAGAAAAAAATGATAACCCCTTTTTACCATATTTTTCCAAAAGAAAAGAATGCAAATTCTGTACCTATTTTTACAAATCAGGTCAAATTCATTCAGGTGCTTCAGCAGCAAATAGGTTTAGCGTAAATTATCTCTGACGTACATTAACTACACGCACGGCTCCCCTGCTTACATTGACAGACATCCTAAACTCTTTCAGCCAATTAGGACCATGCAAATGCTGAGCAAGCCACTCGCTGAGATGCAAAACAGAACGCTTGATATCAAGATTTACAAGCACTCGCCCAATCCCAACTTTACAGGAAGGACAAGACACCAGAACAGGCCCTGCATAATGTTCCAACGCTGCGGAAATATCTTTCTTTTTGCGTTCACGCAATCGATTGTAGATGTGCGGTGCAGTCATGGCGCCCATACCGGATTCTCCGCAACAGCCGGGAGAAGTTGGAAAACTTGCGCCGGTGAATTCCGTAAGTGCCTGTAAAAGTTTGCTGCGTCCTTTCACCTTATGCATACCCGGCCACTCTATATGACAAGCTTCATGATAAAGGCGAGGCGCACCGTCAAGATTTGGCACAGCTTCAAGGCTTTCAAGAACAAGTTGAACGGCATCCTTGTGCACAAGCTGCAAACCATTGGTAAGATCTTCAAGGCTTTCTATGCAAGTTCCGCACGCTGTGACAATATATTGAACATCAAGTCCGGCTTCCTTCCCTTGCTCAAACAAGTCAGAGAATAATTTACGCACGCCCTCGCGATTTCGCCTATAGAGTTTTTCCATACCGGCAGTTAGCAGCGGATAGCCACAGCATAAATGCTTGGGAGGGATAATGACACTGTGACCGGCTTTCAACAATAACATAAGCGATGCAGTAGGAATGCGGTCATAAAAAAGCGCACCGCCACAACCGGGGAAGAAAATCACCGCCGGCTTTTTTGACAGCTGACTTGACTCATTTTGCGAATCTTCTGAATTCAATTCGGGGGCAAAAATATGCCCTCGTTGCAATTTCAACGATTCATACACATTTGTATATCCAATTTTTGCGCCCTTGCCCGAAAGTAGCGGACTTTGAAACGAGCTGGTCCATCCCTTAGGTATGCAGTCCATACATTTATTTTGCATTTTTTGTCCGAAAGATGCCATCTTTGCCGCTTTGGGGATGCGCAAATGCGGATTTGCCAAAAGCCAAGAAAGCACACGGGATTTTATGGGATGCCCACCAAACCCTTTTGACTCTAGGGTAGTGCGTAAAGTTAAGGCCACCTCTCCCGACGGAATTTTTACCGGACACACGGAAGCACAGCGCCCGCAAGCGGTGCAGTGTTCAAAAATATCGTTGATATGCTGCAAAAGTCTTTCGTCAAGCTGCCCTGTGCTTGCTTGGGTATAATAAATGGCCTCAAGCAAAGTACCAAGAACCATATTTTTATTGCGCGGATGCCACTGCATGGAGCGCTCCGGATAGGTCATGGGACAAACATGCTTACATTTTCCACAACGAGTACAGTTTTGCACAAGAGCCAGCAAATGCATAAGCTGCACTTTATCGGGCAAACCACTTTCCTTTATATCATTAATCAATCTATTGAAGGAAAAGGTGAAAGGGCGCACAGGCAATTCATTGCTCACAAGCTTAGCCGGATTGAGTATATCTCGAGGATCCACCCTTTCTTTAAATTCACGCATGGCAGCAATTTTTTCTTCGCTGAGGAAGGCAATCTTGGTGATACCTATGCCATGTTCGCCGGACACAGCTCCGCCCATTTCCTGCGCCGTGCGCATAACACGAGCTGCAACGCCTTCCGCCTCTTCAAGCATGTGATGATCACTGGAATTCACAGGAATATTCACGTGACAATTCCCATCGCCGGCATGCATATGACTTGCCACAATTATGCGGCCGGCATACATATAGTCCACAATTTTTTTAATTTTTTTGGTAAGATGCTCATATTTAACGCTGAGGTCTTTCAAAAATAAAGTGGCACGCATAAAAAATTCTTCATCGCTCAATTCGCTTGCCGGCACCTTGCCCTGCACTACCTTGGATGCATAAGAAAACTCGCGGTTAAACTCCTTATCTTCCATGGGAAAACCCGACAAGCGACCAACTGCCAGCAAAGCATAGCGGTATGCACTGGCTACACACTCTAAATTTAATTGTTCTAGAAATATAGAAAAGTCAGGAATGCGAGCCATGGGTATGACCACGTCTTCATTAATTTTAAAGCCTGAAGTCCTTTTGGCAATGGCAGAAAGCTTATGTCGATCTTCCCAAAAAAGTTCGGCTTCTTTTTGATCTTTAGCAACAAAGCTATCGGCATTTTCATGCACGGCAACTATGGAAACAATGGCTGCAACGGCTTTCTCAAGCAGCATAAGGTCATCGCCGTCCACTTGCACAATAACTACAGATATGGGATCTCCCTCATACTGCGTCGATTTGCGTTTATATTCGATAGCTTGAACATATTTTGCGTTAAATTCTTCCAATGCAGAAATGCTTGCATAATCGCCCTCTTGGCGAATGGTATCACGCAAAGCCACAAGTTCTCCAATAACTACAGCGGCTGTGTGCATGGATCTTCCAAAAAACTCCAAGGCGATGACCTTAGAATATTTTGGTTTTTTATGCAAAATAAAACAGGCTTCGGTGATAATGCCATCGGTACCTTCCTTTTGAATACCGGGCAAACCACCAAGCGCCTTGTTGGTTACGTCCTTGCCAAGACCGGGTAAACGCACCTCTTCGCCGGAAAGTTGCACCACACTACGCACTCCACCTGACATATCCTTGATTTCAAAAAGAGGCTTTTCGTTGGGCAAAATTTTGTGGCGTGGATGTTGTTTGCGCTCCACGGTAATAATTTCCCCGGTGGGCGTAACCATGCGCCACCATAAAAGATTATCTAAGGTGGTACCATATTCAAAAGCGCATGGGCCGCCGGCATTTTCAGAAATATTTCCGCCTATGCTGGAAGCAAGCTTTGAGGCCGGGTCAATGGAGAAGAAAAGATTATGTTTAGCAGCTGCCTTAATAACTTCATGAGTTAATACGCCGGTTTCACAGGTCAACGTAAGGTCAGCTGTGTCAACGGGATTTATTCGTGTCAGACGAGTTAAAGCAACTATAACCGTACGTTTACGCGCAGGTACAGCGCCTCCGGTCATACCGGAACCGCCTCCACGAGGAATGAGCGCAAACTTTTTGTCATTGGCAAGACGCACAAGCTCCGCCACCTGTTCGGTGCTTGCAGGCTCCACGACACAAAGAGGCAATTCCATGCGTAAATCTGTGGCATCGGTGGAATTTTCAACTAAAGCCGCCGGACGAAGAATAATACATTCTTCAGGCATGAATTTTCTAAATTCTTCAATAAGCTCAGCCCGAAAAGCACTTTGAGCTTCATGGGCTGACCAAAACATAGTAATCCCTTCGCCTATGCTTGTGGCATAGTGATGCGCAAGAGCTAAAGAGCTGGCTTCAAAAGTTTTTTGAACGCTTTCTCGCACTGTTTCAGCGTCAATAAAAGGATTATAAGCCACTAAAAAAAGTTCTTCAGCAATGGCAATGGCAAGATTGCGCACAGCTTCCGGCCATTGCTCAAAATCATTGCGATTAATACGCAAAATTCTGTTCACCACATAGACGGGTGATATGGAAATATGGGGACCTTTATGTGCCATAACTGCCTCAAATCACCAAGTATTAAAAGGATTTTTCGCTAATTGAGCATTTGAATACCGCTTATCGTACGTCACTTCGTCGCCAATAAAAGACGGTAAACTGATCAATTCATCTTCAGAATTAAGCTCTATTTCTGCCAAGACAAGCCCCGCATTGACGCCTAAAAATTCATCAACTTCCCAAAACGCATTGGCAATGGGGATACGATAACGAATTTTTTCCACCAAATTGTTTTCGGTTAAATTATCAAGCATAAACTCAGCTTCTTGAACTGGAATAGCGTATTCATATTCATGACTTGAAATACCGGAACAATGACTTTTAATGGTGATAAAAGCTTTTTTTACTGCATTTTTTTCACGTGAATGCATACACAGACGCACACGCACGACAGCGTGCGCATCTGTGCAAATATATCCTTGACGTAAAAATTCACCATGTACACTCAACTCAATCCAAGGCTTACCTTGAACAAGAAATTTTCGCTCTATTTCCAGTGCCATATAGCGCCTCTTCCTTATGAAAATAGCATATGTAGTAATGCATTTTTACTGCAAGTCTGTGCAATTATCTTAATCCCATTCACGCTTATCTTCAATTGGACGAAGCTGAGGCGGCAAGCTTCCTGGGTTTAAAACAACCAAAGACGGACGAAGCTTAATCTTTTCACGGAAAGAATGCAGCAACTCCTCTTCTCGTCTGAAGTCGCTTGTTTCCACAAAAAGTACCATCTCGTCAATACCGCCGGGATTGGTAACTTCAATTTGCCAGCGCTTAATTTCTTCAAAGTTACTCATAACTTGTTCCACCTGATGTGGATAAACAAACATGCCTTTAATCCGCGCTGTCGTATCCACACGCCCTACAATGGCGCCAAGACGAGGGCTTGTGCGTCCGCAAGTGCAAGGGTTACGATCAATATAGGATAAATCGCCTGTGGCTAAACGAATTAAAGGATAGGTTTTATTGAAAGCAGTTACAACAATTTCACCGACTTCCCCGTCTTTCAAAGGAATGCCGGTATCCGGATGGCAAATTTCCACAAAACAACGATTGGCAATATGCAGACCGGTTTTATGAAAACATTCATAGCCGATACAGCCTACATCTGCTGTGCCGTAGCCTTGACGTAAAAGCAAATCATACTTCTTTTCTAACTGATTACGCATTTTTTCTGACAAACGCTCACCGGTTACAAAACCAACCTCAAGAAAAATGTCCTTGCGTAAATTCAAACCTTTCTCTTCAGCTTTTTGGGCAAGGTGCAAAAGAAAACTTGGCGTACCCACATAACCGGCAACACGCAATTTTTGCATAATGTCAAGCTGTGTGGAAGCTTCAGTTGGGCCGGCAGGAATGACCGCACAGCCAAGATTTCGCAAAGGCTCTTCAAACATCAATCCGGCAGGCGACAAGTGATAGTCAAAAGTAACTTGCACCGCATCCCCGGGACGAAAACCTGTGGAATAAAAAGCTTCGGTATACCCCCAATAGTCATCCCCTCTGTCCTCTGGGTCAAAAATCGGCCCGGGTGAAAGGAATACACGCTTTAAGTCGCCAATATCCTTGGTCAGCAAACCGCCAAGGCGTGGCCCCATGGATTGCAAAAATATAAGCTCTTTCTTCTTTAAAATGGGTATGTGTTTAATGTCCGTAATCGTCTTAAATTTATCCACATTAAACTGCGCTCGATCAAAGCGTTTTTTTACATCCTCGGAATAACGATAGGCATAAGACAGTAAATCCTTTAACTGTATAAGATAAAACTGCTTACGTTCGCTATAATCAAGCACTTCCTTACGATTATAAATGCCCTCAGTACGATCTTTCCGTGTCATTTTATACTCCAAAAAGTTATGGTATAATTCAACTATATTACACTAAATTTGCATTCTAAATTTCCAAGAAAACATGGACAGCGTTCAAAAAAAATCTTAAAACACAT
>CAYJJP010000116.1:0-6759 GCA_964370525.1 uncultured Desulfovibrionaceae bacterium
CCCTTTTTGGCGCTAGCAAAAGGGGTCTCCCTCCCCCCACAAAACTCAAACCAGTAAACACCCTAAATCACTCATTTCTTCAAAAATTCTGCATACGCTTGTACAGTGGCATAGAGGTCGGCGCATGAGCTTAGTTCGAATGGGCTATGCATGGAGAGTACAGCCGGGCCGCAATCGATGACGCTTATGCCGTATGCTGCGAGAAAGAGAGCCACTGTACCGCCGCCGCCAAGGTCAACTTTACCGCATTCGGCCATTTGCCAAGGGATATTTTTGTTATTGAGTAGCCCACGCATGTAGCCAACCAATTCGGCATCGGCATCGCTGGCGCCGTATTTGCCGCGTGAGCCGGTAAATTTTGAAAAGCATGGCCCGTGACCGAGTAGGGCGGCGTTTTGTTTTTCGTGCACCTCTTGCCAATCGGGATCGAGGGCGGCGGCCACGTCGGCGGAAAGTGCTTTACTTTGTAGGAGTATATGACCGAGTTTTGTGGTATTTTCCCATTTTTCGCGGCAATCTTCCAGGCAATATTGTAAAAAGCGTGAGCTGGCGCCGGTGGCACCGTCGGAGCCGATTTCTTCCTTATCCCATAGGATGAGCACCGTGCTATGTTCTGGGGTATCGCTTTGGATAAAGGCTTCAAGGGCGGCAAAGCAGCAGATGCGATCGTCTTGCCCGTAACCGCCGACAATGGACTTGTCCAAGCCCACAAAGCGGGCAGGGCCTGCGGGCACGGCTTGCAATTCGGCTGAAATGAAGTCTTCTTCACAAATATTATATTTTTCGTGTAAAATATCTAAAAGATGCGCTTTTATGGCATCTTTTTCCTTTTCTTTTCCTTTATCGGCATTTTTGGGATTGTGCGCCAAGATAATATTTAATTTTTCTGCTTCAAAACCATCGCTTATGGTTTGAGTGACATGTTTTTGCGCTAAATGCGGTAAAAGATCGGCAATGGTAAATACGGGCTCGTCCTCATTTTCACCGATGACGATATTGACGCTACTGCCATCGGCACGCACCACAACACCATGCAATGCCAAGGGGCGAGCAAGCCATTGATATTTGCGTATTCCACCATAATAATGGGTTTTAGCTTGAGCAACACCGGCTTGTTCGATGAAGGGGCGTTGTTTGAAATCAAGGCGTGGGGTGTCGGTATGCGCACTGATTATGTGTAGTCCTTCAGATAAGGGACGACGTCCTTTTCTGGCTACAAAGAGCGCTTTTTGACGGAAGGGGAGTAGGGCGTTGTCTTCGTGTATGCCTTCTTTGTAACCATGCTCGGTGAGGAGTTTTAGGGCATAATCGACGGTTTCACGTTCTGTTTTGCATTCACTCAAAAATTTTATGTAGCGTTTAGCTAACTTAGCCATATTTTTCTGTTCACCTTCTATGCTTGAATAATGTTCCCAGCAATTTTTGCTTGTATAGCTTAAGGTGTTTTTTTTGTTCTTTTTCATGATTATCCTTATATTTTAATTGTTAATAACTTCATTAATAGCTTTGCCAAACACTTGTATTACTTCCGGTATCTCATCTTCGTGCAGGGTGCGAACGTCAAGACAAAAGGCATCGTTTTCAAGCCGTCCGATGAGCGGTGGATTTGTGTGTAAAAGCTTGTGCTTCAGTTCTTCCGCAGAGAGGAGGGGGGATTTGATACACACAAGGGTTGTGGGTAAATCACGTTCGGGGAAGGAACCGCCGCCCACGCGTGACATGGCAGATTTAGTGATTATATGTGCTTTATCGTTAAGATTTTCGCTCAGCATTTTCGCTAAAGCTTGGGCACGCAGGGCAAGTTCTTCGCTTGATGCGGTGATCATGCGTAGGGTAGGGATGAGCGTGAGCGCTTTTTCCGGGTCGGTGTAGATGCGTAATGTGGCTTCAAGGGCTGCAAGGGTACATTTATCGCAGCGTAGTGCACGATGCAGTGGATTTTGGCGTAATTGATCCACATATTTTTTATGCCCTACAATTATACCGGCTTGGGGACCGCCCAGTACCTTGTCGCCGGAAAAAGTGATAATATGTGCGCCGCTACGCACAACTTCTTGCACTGTTGGCTCGTCGGGCAGGCCTATGTGACTTAAATTAATGAGCGAACCGCTGCCAAGGTCTTCGATGACGGGAAGATTGTATTCATTACCTATTTTCACCATTTCTGTAAGGCTCACATCCTTATGAAAACCCACGATGCGGTAGTTGGAGGTGTGAACACGCAAAAGAGCGACGGTTTTATCGTTGATGGCATTGATATAATCGGCGGCGTGGGTGCGATTCGTGGTACCCACTTCGTGCAAAATGGCGCCGCTTTTTTGCATAACATCGGGAATACGGAAAGAACCGCCGATTTCCACCAATTGCCCGCGCGAAACGATAACTTCACCGCCGGTACAGAGGGCATCTAAGGTAATTAAGACGGCAGCGGCATTATTATTGACCACCATAGCCGCCTCAGCTCCGGTAATTTGGCAGATAAGTTCTTCCACTAAGGCTTGGCGGCTGCCACGTCCACCCGTGGTGAGGTCTAGCTCTAAGTTGCTGTAGCCAACGATGGCGGCGTGTACGGCTTCAACGGCTGCTGTTGCCAGCACCGAGCGTCCCATATTAGTATGGATAACAACGCCGGTAGCGTTTAATGTGCGGCGCAAGCGTGGCCTTGTGGTTTGTACAACATGGTGGAGGAGTTTAGGCCAAAGTGCCGTTAAAGTTAAATTTTCGGCCTTTGTTTCTGCGCCTGATTTTATGACAGAGCGTATGGAATTTAAGAATTCATCCACTGACTTGCGCAAAAGCGGACGTGGAATTGTATGCAGACACGTTTCTTTTTGCAAAGCCAAAAGGCAACTATCCATGGAGGGCAAAGCACGAAAAAGTGTATTCATAAAAACTCACTTGTATAAATATTGAGGATATTTTTCAAAAAATTCGCCGAGTAGATAGAGAGAGCCGCATAACAATACCGGCGAAGCTACATAATTATTTTCTGCAACAAAATTTCTTGCTTGCTCAAGGGCGGTATGTACCGAAGATATGCAATGTACCGTTGCGCCAAGGGCTGTAAGTTCATGGGCAAAAATGGCTTTCTCTTCAGCGGAAAGTGCTCGATGATTATTTTGAATATCAACAAGATAAATAGGGCAGTGTTTTTCTTGTGCGGAATGTTCGGAACGCCAACAAAGTTCAAGTAATACTTTAAGTAAGTGTAAGAGGCTTGTCTGATCTTTATCGCCTAAGCACGAAAAAATAATTGCCGTAGGTTTTAAAGGTAGATATTCTACATAATCAATAAGGCATTGTAAACCTTGCGTATTGTGCGCACCATCCACAAGAAGATGCGCTGGAAAAAGTGGCTCATTGCTTTGAATATGCTGCAAGCGCCCGGGAATAAAAGCAGTATTTATGGCCTTTTCAATACTGTGCTTTTCATAACGCCAGTGCTTTTCTTGTGCAATGTAGTGCCATGCACGCACAGCCAGCGACATATTTTCTTGCTGATGACTACCGCACAGCGAGAGTGCGCCGTAAAATTCTGTAACCGGCGTGACTTCATAAAGCGTGGCTTGACGTTGCATGCATATTTTTTGAATGTGCGCATGTACTTCGTCATCTTGTTTAGCCATAAATACAGGCATGTGTGTGCCTATGGCTTGTGCCTTATCGGCGGCAATGGCAAGTAAAGTATGACCAAGCACGCTCTCATGGTCCATGCTAATGGGAGTTAGGCACAGGGCATGACGTTTTGTGGCACTGGTGGCATCAAAATGACCGCCAAGTCCTGCTTCCAAGACCACAAAATCCACAGCTTGCTCTTTAAAAGCGAGTAGGGCGAGTATGGTTAAAAATTCAAAGTAGGTTAAATCCGGCGCCTTGGCGTGAATTTTTTGAGCTAGTGGTGCAAAATGTTCTTCGCCTAAGGCTTTTCCGTCAATGACAATGCGTTCCCTTGGGCTGACAAAGTGCGGTGAGGTAAAAAGTCCGGTGCGCAATCCATGCGTGCGTGCCAGCGATTCCAAAAAAGTTGCCGTGGAACCTTTGCCATTGGTGCCGACTACTTGCATCACATAAAAGGGTAATTCGGTCAGCGAGAGAGCAGCGAGGGCTTTATGCATGCGCGTGAGCGTTAAGTCCATGTGAAACAGACCAAGTTCGTTTAAAAAATCACAGACATCGCTGTAGTTGGAAAAATTTTTGTGCATAATTATTTTTTTGATTTGGGAATGACAAGAAAACCTTGTTCACTGAGCGGAGCGCCGCCGGACATGCGCATAAGCTCTTCCTGTCTTTCCTTTGGTGAAAGTTCCTTACACACGCTGAACGTTCTTCCTTTCTCTTCATGTTTTTTTATGAAGAAATGCCGCTGACCCTGCATTGCCAGCTGTGGCCAGTGAGTAATAAGCAACATTTGGCGTTTTTGGGCAAGATTTTTCAAGCGTTCGGCTACCATATTTAAGGTTAGACCGCCAATGCCCGAATCCACTTCGTCGAAAATATAGGTGGCATTTTCCTCGCTATCTCTGCACGAAACCAATGCCAGCAAAAAGCGTGAAAGTTCACCGCCGGACGCGATTTTATCCAAGGCTTGCGGAGCTTGTCCGGGGTTTGGCGCCCATAGCAAACGGGCTTTTTCATCAAAGATTTCGCCCCATACCTTTACCGGTGTAAATTCTGCTATGACATGAATATCCTTGGAAAATCCCAATCCTGAAAGAGCCTGTTCAAGATTTTTGGTAAAACTTTCAGCGCATTGCCGGCGTAGTGGCATGAGTTCTTCAAGTAATACTTTAAGTTTTTCCACAAGTTTTTGCTCTTCCTTGTCATACAAACCGATGTCCAAGGCGCAAGAGTCTAAAAATGAGATATTTTCATCAATTTCTGTGCGTAAATCAAGAATTTCAGGGAGAGTTCGGCGCAATTTTCTTTTTAATTGTGCCAATGCGTATAGCCGAGATTCAAGGGCATCGGTATCAAATGTTGCTGTGTCTGCCTGGGCTTCCGGGGCTTTTCGCAAACGATTTTCCAAGCTGGAGAGGCTTTGGCGCAAAGCAGATACAGCGTCATATTCTGCTTGGATATTCTCGTCATATTCGAGAATACGCTCAAGGCTATTTTCAAAACTTCCTAAAATTTCACGCAAGCCCGGAGCGGTATCGCCATACAAAATATTCAGTGCTTCGGCATAATCGGCAATACGGTTGGAATTTTCACGCGCATTTGCACGCAAGTTCTCAAGCTCTTCTTCCTCACCTTCCTTGGGTGCAACCTTATCAATTTCTTGTTGTTGCATTTCCAAAAGATCACGTTTTTCTGCTAATTTTGTGTAGCGTTCTTGCAAAGCATTACGTTTTTCCGCAAGAGTCTGCAATTGCTGCAAAAGACTATTGCGTTCTTGCAAAAGCTTTGTGTCCGGTAAATTTTCTTCAATAAGTTTGGCTTGATAGCTTGATTGTAAAAGTTTTTGCTGAGCGTGTTGGCTTGTGTGGCTGAGCAATTGCGGGTGCAATTCTCTGGCTGCCTCTTGTGAGCTCAAGCTATTATTGATGTAAAAGCGTGAACGCCCGTTTTGTGCTAAAAGTTCACGTCGTAAGATAAGTTCTTCGCCATTATAAAGAAATATTGCTTCGACACTGGCTTTTTCTTGACCGGTGCGAATCATTTCAGCATTCATTTTTTCGCCCAAAAGAAAATTGAGAGCCTTTAAAATAAAGCTCTTGCCGGCACCTGTTTCACCGGTAAGTACATTCATACCGCCGGTAAATTCCAACTCCATATTTTCTATGAGCGCAAGGTCTTGTATTCGTAAAAATTCGAGCATGTTTTTCTCTATTATCTTTTTAAGCGTGGGTCAAGTATATCTCGTAGGCTTTCCCCTAGCAAATTATAACCAAGAACAGTAATTAAAATGGCAAGACCAGGGTAGAGCGAAAGCCACGGGGCAATTTCCAGTACATTTTTTCCTTCCAACAACATATTTCCCCAGCTGGCCGTGGGCGGTTGCACGCCAAGACCCAAAAAGCTGAGTGATGATTCCATTAATATGGATCCGGCAATGCCAAGCGTAGCCGAAACAAGTACAGGATTAAGCGCATTTGGAAGAATATGCACGCACATAATACGCACGCTGCCGGCTCCGCTAAGCCGCGCTGCCGCCACATAATCCCGCTCGCGCAAACTCAAGGCTTCAGCGCGTACCAAACGAGCCACGCCCGTCCAAGAGGTAAAACCAATGACAATCATAATATTAGTAAGGCTTGGTTCTAAAAAAGCAATAACGGCTAAAATGAGAAAAAATGACGGAAAACAGAGCATAACATCAACGCCGCGCATGATGCCTTCGTCAATAAGGCCGCCAAAATATCCGGAAATAAGTCCTAATATAAGTCCAATGCTTACTGAAATCCCCACAGCCACAAAGCCCACCCACAAGGAAATACGCCCCCCATAGAGCAGCCTTGAAAAGACATCTCGTCCCAATTGGTCTGTGCCCAAAAAATGTTCTTGGCTTGGGGGTAATAAAATAGCGTCAAGATGTAGAGCGTTGGGGTCATAAGGTGCAATAAAAGGGGCAAAAATAGCTAGAAAAGCCATGGTAAGCACGAAAAAAAGTCCCAAAATTAATATAAAATATTTTTTAAGGAGAAAGCTGAAACGAGTTTTTTGTGTGCGCATTATTGAACCTGCCTCATTAAACTTGCTTTGACGTGCGTATGCGTGGATCTGCAAGCCCATACCCAATATCCGCCAGTACATTTCCAA
>CAYJJP010000117.1:0-6746 GCA_964370525.1 uncultured Desulfovibrionaceae bacterium
CTATATATACATTTTAGTGGAGAATATATGTTAGACTTAATTCGCAATAAATCTCAGTCTTTAGGTGTGAAGATAGCTTTTGGAATTATCATTGCCGTCTTTATTTTTTGGGGATTTGGCTCCATACAAAACATCAATAATTCAACGACAGTTATCACTGTTAATGATGAAGCGATAAGCGTTGTGGATTTCGAGCGTGCATATCATTATCAACGTTCTGCTATTTTGGAGCAATATCCACAAATTACCCCCGAGCAATTAAAATTTGCACAAATACCGAGAATGGTAATCGATTCGCTTGTGAATGATGCTTTATTAAAAGAAGAGATTAAGCGCTTGAACTTTAGCGTGTCCAACGCTAAACTTCGTGAATATATCCTTGAAAATCCATTATTTCAAAATGAAAAATTTGTTTTTGACCCTGAAAAATATAAAAGAATAACTGAGCAACGCTTTAATGGTGTAGCAAGTTATGAATCAATGATTCGTGAAGGAATGCTGGAAGAAAGATTGATTCGCGGGCTTACGTTAACAGCGCAGAATTATGATTCCGAAGTTCAGGCTTTTTTTGCATATTCCAATGAAAAAAGGGATGTCGAATACATATTTTTCCCAGCCGCCGATGCCCTTGCGCAAGTGGCGGAACCGGCACAAGATAGTATAAAAGCTTTTTATGAAAGCAGTAAGGCCATGTTTACGTTGCCTGCCAAGGCTAATGTGGAGTATGTATCAGTGACGCCAACGCTCTTGGGTAAACCGGAAAGCTTTGCGCAAGAAGCTGTTAAGGCGTACTACGATAAAAACGTGCAGAGTAAATACACAGTTCCGGCGCAAAGACAAACCAGTCATATTTTAATACGCCTTGCCCCTGAAGCTACCGATGAAGAAGTGAAGGAAGCTACCAATCGCTTGCAAGCCTTGCGCAAGGAATTAGCTGATGGTGCGGACTTTGCTGAATTGGCTAAAAAACATTCTCAAGATCCGGACACAGCGCCACAAGGCGGGGACCTTGGATGGGTATCAAAAAATATGGGACTTCAGTCCTTTAACGATGCGCTATTTGCCCTTGAAATCGGCGATATATCAGAGCCATTGCGCACCCCCTTGGGTTTACATATCCTGAAAGTATATGAAGCCAAGGAAAGCAGCGTTAAGGAGCTTAGCGAAGTTGAAAGTGAAATCCGCAATATTTTGGCGTCAGAAGCTGGCTTGGTTAAAATTCGTGAAGCGTTAGATGCTCTTATAGAAGCCAATGTGCTTAGCGGAAATCTTGAAGAAGTTGCTAAAACACATGGGCTTGAGCTTAAGGCTACAGATCTTAAAACTGCTGCCGAGTTGGAAGCTATATTGTCTGTCACGCCTGAAAATATGGAAAAAATCGTGAAACTTGCGGCCAATGTGCCTCTTGATACGCCTATGCAAACCACTGAAGCCAATAGCTATATAGTGGCTCGAGTGAAGGAAAAAGAAGAATCAAGTGTTCGTCCTTTTGATGAAGTCAAAGACGAAATCGTTACTTCCCTTAAAGAGAAGGCAGCTTTGGAAAAAGCTTTGAGCAGCGCCAGTGCTGCGCGCAAGGAATTTGACAATAAAGCTCCTGAATCAGACACTGTTAAACATGTTGCCGACGTAAAACGTTTTGGAGAAATTGGTACCCTTGGCGCACAGGCCGCTTTAAGTTTAGAGCTTTTTGCTGCTAAAGCCGGAGAATGGTTGCCAAATGCCTATGTTGTCACAGAAGACGGAAAGCAGGGCGCTGTGCTTGTGAGAGTAAAGAAAGTAACGAGTGTTAACTCTGATGATGTCAAGCCGCTTGAGCGTGAATACCGCATGGGCGAGCTTCATAAACGTCAAGAAAGAATGTATAATCTTTTTAGAGAAGCCTTGCTTACTCGTGCAAAAATAGAAATTACCAACAATGCCTATTACGAAGCTTTGTTGCAACAATAGAATGGTGAAAATATGTGCGGCATTATAGGATATGTAGGGCATCGCCCATCGGTTCCATTAGTTGTTGAAGGGTTACGCCTCTTGGAATATCGTGGCTACGACTCTTCGGGTGTTGCTTTTATCCAAAACTCCAAGCTTCATGTGAAACGTGCGCAAGGAAAGCTTGCTGCCCTTGACGATTTACTGGCTCAAGAGCCTGTAAGTACAAGTACTGTTGCCATGGGACATACTCGCTGGGCTACGCATGGAGTTCCGGCGACACGCAATGCGCACCCGCATACATCTAATAATGGCGATATTGCTTTGGTGCATAATGGTATTATTGAAAACTACCAAACGCTTAAAGATGAATTGGTACATAAGGGCTACGTTTTTCACTCTGAAACGGACACAGAAGTTCTTGTCAACCTTATTGCTGAAGAACAAAAGTCGCATGCCACTCTCTTGGAAGCCTTTGCGGCTGCTCTTGCAAAGGCCAGCGGTGCTTATGCTGTTTGTCTTTTAAGTGATTCAGAGCCAAATACCATTTATGCAGCCCGTTTATCCGCGCCGCTAATACTTGGCGTTGGAAGCGGAGAGCATTTTATTGCTTCGGACGTTCCGGCCTTTCTTGCGTATTCTCGTGATGTCGTTTTTTTAGAAGATGGCGAAATTGTAAAGATAACGCCTAACTCATGGGAAGTGTATTCTGCTAAAGACTTACAGAAATTGCCAAAAGATATTTCGCATATAAAATGGGATATGCAATCGGCACAAAAGGGCGGTTATAAACACTTTATGCTCAAGGAAATTTTTGAGCAACCAAAGGCTTTGCGTGAAGGTTTGGCCGGTCGTTTTCAAGATGATTGTGTGGCCTTGCCTGAACTTGAGGCTTTGCCCATACCGGCTCGACTGCATATTATTGGTTGCGGCACGTCCTATCACTCTGGGCTTTGGGCTAAGCATCTCATTGAGTCTTATGCAAAAGTGGCTGTGTCTGTAGAGATCTCTTCAGAGTTTCGCTATAATTCCTGCTTACTTAACCCCGATGATATGGTGCTTGTTATTAGTCAAAGCGGTGAAACAGCCGATACCCTTGCTGCTTTGCGTGTTGCTAAGGAAAAAGGCGTCAATACCATAGGGCTTTGTAATGTTGTTGGTTCAAGCATTGCACGCGAAGCCACTGCTGCCATATACACTCAGGCTGGGCCGGAGATTTCTGTGGCGTCCACGAAGGCCATGTGCAGTCAAATGCTTTCCCTTACGCTCATTGCCTTGCACTGGGCGCAACGCCGCAAAAATCTTAGCACAGAGTTTTTTGTTGAGATGGTGCAGGAATTACGCAATATTCCGCAAGTCCTTGAAGACAGCCTTGAAGATATGCGGAATAAGGCTCAGGAACTTTCACGGAAATATACACAATATATTGACTTTTTTTACCTCGGACGGGGGCATGCATATCCACTTGCTCTTGAGGGTGCTCTGAAGCTGAAAGAATTGTCCTATATTCACGCCGAAGGTTGCGCTGCCGGTGAGATGAAACACGGTTCCATTGCGCTTATTTCCAATGAGTTCCCTACCTTTGCTATAGCTCTTGATGATGTTCTATTCCCCAAGGTCAAGTCAAATATCTTGGAAGTGCAAGCTCGCAACGGAAAAATCATCGCACTTGTCAATGGTGACGTTGGTAAAAGCGAGTTGCAGGCCGATGAAATGTGGGAAATCCCCTTTGCAAAAGGATATCTGTCTGCCTTTTATGCATTGCCGGCTTTACAGCTTTTTAGCTATGAAATGGCGGACTATCTTGGTACGGACGTTGACCAACCTCGAAATTTAGCCAAAAGTGTTACGGTGGAGTAGAGCTCTGCTTAGTAAAATATTTAATATTAAGGGTTTTTATGCCGTATTTGCAAACATATATGGCAGGTGTTGTCCTTGCCGGCGGGTACTCCACTCGTATGGGCAAGGACAAAGTATCCTTGGTAGGGAGTGACGGCAGAGGTCTGCTGCAAAAAAACATAGACTTACTTAGAGAATTTTTTGCTAATGTTTGGGTGTCTTGCCGTAAAGATTCTCCGGTAAAAAATCATCCTTGTGTTTTTGATACCTATGAGAATGTTGGCCCTCTGGGCGGCATTCATGCTTCCTTAGAACACGCTCACTCATTAAAACTTTCTGCTGTTATGGTGGTGGCTTGCGATATGCCAAACCTTTCTCAAACTGTACTTCAAAACATTATCGACGCTCGTAATGAAGCGATTCACCGCCAAGGTGAGCTTGCACACGCCCCTATTAAGGTAACTGCTTATTGTGAAGAAAGCACACGTTTTTTTCAAGGCCTGTGTGCTATTTGGGAAGTAAGTGCGCGTGAGCAAATGCTAAAGGATATGACGGGACAAGCTAAAGAGCGTAGGCTTTGGAACATTGCCCCGCCTGCTTGTCAAAATCTTGTTATGTATAAAGAGAGTGTGCTAGGAAATGTTTTTACAAACCTTAATACTCCTAATGAGTTGGAGGAATATCTTCGCGCGAACTCTGAAAACAGTTAAGTGCTTAGCAATGTTTTGTTGTTATTGTTCAAATGAATTCCATAGGGTCTGTAATGAATGCTCAAGGCAAGTGCCTATGTCTTCTTTTTTTAGGCACGCAGCCAGCTCTTCTTCCGTTGTGAGCCGAGTTCCTTCGCCAATAAGCTTTCGTACCAAGGGCGGCAGTGAAATGACTCCCTGTTTATGTAAAGAGCCGGCGCCCACATAGAGGGTATTTACCGCATAAACAGGCACCTTTAGTTCTTCGGCGCTTGCTTGTATTAAAACCGGTACATTCCAAGTTTCGCTAAATTTCTTTTGCCATTCATGCAATGAAGTTAAAGCTTCTTCAGATAAGAGATTGTCTTTGTTTATGATTGTTTCGTATTTAGTTTTAGGGATTATCTGTTCTATACGACGATTAAAATGCCACCAGTAAGCGGAAAATGTAAGACATAAAATACAGAAAAGCAAAAATAAACGTAAGCCAGGACGGTCACAAGAGGCAGCAATAAGTGGCCCCATTTTTTTACGAGACATAAACATAAGTAACTCTATTATGCGCTGTGGTTAAGTTTCATGAAAAATCCAAAATTTCCTTGGCTAAAAGCACATCCTTGGAGATGCGATTTTTCAGTTCTAAAACATGGGCAAATTGTTGTTCAGCGCGAATATATTGCACAAAACTCAAGCGTATTGTTGCGCCATAAAGGTCTGGGTTTCCGTGTAGTATAAAGCTTTCCACCGATAGATCCTTATTGCCAAACGTCGGCACATAGCCAACATTTGTCACTGCAGGAAAGGAACATAGGGGCAGGGAGTCGGTGTTGTCCGCTGATTTCAATATGGTGAGCAAGGTGGCATATACGCCATGGCGTGGTATCATTGTCGGCTCGTACGCTAAATTTGCCGTTGGAAAACCAAGCCCTTCGCCACGGCCAAAGCCATGAATTACCTTTCCTTCAAGATGAAAGTAACGTCCAAGTAAAGCCTCAGCTTCATATACTTCACCGGTGCGTAGCATTTGGCGTATGCGCGTAGAGCTCACAACCGCATTGTGCATAATTATAGGGGGGTGACGTTCCACTTCAAAGGCAAAGTCTTTACCGAGTATTTGAAGTAATTCAAAATTTCCGCTACGTCCTTTGCCAAGTGAAAAATCATATCCTATGACCAATTCTTTGCAGTGTAACGGACAAAGCACTTGTTTAATAAAATCCTTGGGACTTAAGGATGCAATTTCTTGTGTAAACTTGAGCTCTAAAATGTTTTTAATGCCTTGTTCTTCAATAAACTTCGCCCTATTTTGCTTGCTTATGAGTAACGAAGGAACATAAGCCTTTGCCAAAACAGTTAAAGGGTGAGGCCAAAAAGTAACGACCACAGGCAAGAGATTATGCTTTTGAGCTTTTTGCAATGTGCGACGCAAGAGGGCTTGGTGTCCCATGTGAACACCGTCAAAATTCCCAATGGTTATGCATGTGCCGTCAAAATTATGTTTACTTTGTTCCTTGGCAAAGTGCCGGACAAAGTCATTTACGTCAAAAAATGTATGCATGAAAATTAAACAAGTCTTTGAAAAATGAAAGTATAATGCGTGCGCAATAATAAAGATAAGCGCAATGTATCAGCCTTGTATGTTCCTCTATTATGTTTCACAAAAGAAAGCAAGTGTTTGCTTATGTGATTAAAATCACGCACATCACTGCGCAAAATCATTTCTCTATAGGAATAAATCTTGTCTTGGGTGATTTTCCTTTCAAGGGAGTTAAACTGTGATAGGTAATCATTCATAAAGCTTTGAAAAATTATATCATAGGTTTGCGGAAAGGACGTTTGCAAGGCAAGCGCCCAAAGCCCTATATAAACAGCCTTAAAATCGTTAACAAGTTGTTTGCGTAAAAAATGATTGTAAAACCTTAGGCGAAAGATTTCTAACTCTTGGCTAAAATCAACATCTTCAAGAAGTGCTTTAAAATTAGAAACAACATCTTGGCAAGTTTCTTGGTCAAACCTATTAGTTTTCTTTTCTTGAAGAAGTTGTTCGTTGGCTATCAGTGTCATTTGAGGTGCTGTGTCCAAATTATCCATGCATATTGTATTGTTTTGATTTATTTTTCTCATGAACTCCACCCTTGAATATTTTAGGATTTAGCCAATTAAATACCGACAGTTGCACTCTGTTACGCTGTGTGAATTTATTTAAATATTAGCTAAAGCAAATAGTCATTAAATAGTCGAAGCTGAAAAACGCATTTTCATGCATTTTTCAGAAAGGCACGCCCACTC
>CAYJJP010000118.1:0-6697 GCA_964370525.1 uncultured Desulfovibrionaceae bacterium
CAAATGACCTTCGACCTCCCCACGCCGCAGCCCATCAAGGGATTTCCTGAATTGCGTTGGGCAGGCAAGCGACCTTTCACTTCAACGCATTATTTTCCTGCGCAGTTAAAAGAGCGTTATGGCGACCCACTCGATGCTTGGATGAATCGCATTTACTGGGGCGACAATCTACAAGTCATGAGTCATTTACTCAAGGAATTTAGGGGCAAGGTGGATTTGATTTACATTGACCCTCCTTTTGACTCAAAGGCTGATTATAAAAAGAAAATTTCTTTGCGAGGAAAAAACGCTGAAAATGACAGAACGTCCTTTGAGGAAAAGCAATATACAGATATTTGGAATAATGATGGATATTTGCAGTATATTTATGAAAGATGTATTGTTGCAAGAGAGTTATTATCTGAAAATGGAAGCATTTATATTCATTGTGATATACGGAAATCATCGCATATTCGTTTGATTCTAGATGAAATTTTTGGATTTTCAAATTTGAAAAATGAAATTTCATGGAACAGGACTTCTTCTCATAATGATACCGAAGGTCGATATGCAAAAGTAAAAGATTGCATTCTTTTTTACGCTAAAACAAAAAGAAATGTATTCAACATTCAATACTTAAGCTATAGTCAAAACTACATTAACAATGAGTGGAATCTTTTACCTAATGGAAGATACTGGAAGTGCGAAAATATGTTAGATCCACGTGGTTCTATGAAAATGTATGACTTTCATGGTACACTTGCTCGTTGGCGAACTTCACCTGAAAAATTAGAAGAACTTTGGAATGCACCACAAACAGAAGTTCCTTCAAGTCATGGACGCATAAAACTGGGAAAAAATGGATTACCTATAAAACGTTGTAGGATTATGTTTCTTGACGAAATGCCCGGTGTACCGCTTTCAGACAACTGGACTGATATAGCTTACTTAGCAGGAGGTTCACATGAATCTTATGGTTACCCAACTCAAAAACCCGAAGCCCTTCTTGAACGCATAATATTAACCTCCTCCAACCCCGGTTCCATAGTCTTCGATTGCTTCATGGGTTCCGGTACCACCCAAGCCGTGGCCATGAAGCTTGGGCGGCGTTTCATCGGGGCGGACATAAATCTTGGTGCCATTCAAACCACAACCAAGCGCCTTAACAACATCATCACCCAAAAGAAAGCCGACAGAGCTTCATTACTGCAAGACAATCCCTTATACCTTAACTTTGAAGTGTATAACGTCAATAATTACGATGTATTCAGAAATCCAGTACAAGCAAAAGAGCTGCTCATCCAAGCATTAGAAATTGACCCACTTACCTCCACCGACCTCTTTGATGGCATGAAGGACGGGTACAAGGTAAAAATCATGCCCGTGAATCGCATTGCTACACGCACAGATTTAAATCCTATCATTACAGGTATTAATTATCATGAGCTTGATAAAAGTGCAGAAACAAATTTGAGCGGCTTTATTGAAAGTATTATGTTGGTGTGCATGGGGCATGAGCCGGATTTGGCATCACATCTTAAAATGGAAATCGGCACTCAATACCGCATTGATGTACAAGTGGTGGATATTTTACGAGAAAAAGAACGTGGTCTTACCTTCAAATATGATGCGGAAGCGCATATTGTTGTTGAAAACAAAGAGCTAAGCATTGAACAATTTTATCCACGTAACCTTTTGCAAAAGCTTTCCATTTTGGATGAAAATGTGCAAGAGTGGCGAGAGCTTGTGGAAACTGTGGCCATCGACTGGAATTACAATGGCGAAGTTTTGGAGCCGGCTGTGTACGACAGCCCGGGCAAAAATGAGCTGGTGCAAGGTGTGTACCCTGTGCCGGCTGACCATGGTACCATTCGAGTAAAAATAACGGATTTACTTTCCGAAAGTTTGGAAATCACCGTTGAGGTGGACGAATAATGGCCAAAGCAAAAAAAGATGCCGCCATAGGGCTTGATACCACCTTTTATGCCGAACTTCTGCGCTTTTATAAGGCACATAAGGGAATTATCCGTGGGCATTACCGTACCCTCACCAAGAGTATCTTGGACTACAATGACCCCGACAAGCCACGCACAGGACAATTTTTGCGCCGTCCGCAATTTGAAGCCTTTGAAATATATGTCTTCCTCAAAGAATATGCAAAATTACGCCCCATTCATCAGCTGTTTACCGACTGGTACCATAAACAAAATGGCTTTGAAAATCGTGGCGAAGTGTTGGGCATGGATGGGCGTCAAGCCTTGAGTGAAGAATTTGCATTTAATAAAGCTGCCTACACTGCCATTTTTAAGAAAATGCAGGCCGCAAAGCAGGTGTATCCCAATTATATCTTTGCCTTAACCATGGGCGTTGGCAAAACCTTACTCATGGCTACGTGCATTTTTTATGAATTTGTTTTGGCAAGAAAATGGGAAAAAGACCCTCTTTATTGTCACAATGCGCTTATTTTTGCGCCAGATAAGACGGTTTTGCAATCCTTGAGAGAAATTGAATCTTTCGATTTTGCAAAAGTGCTTCCACAGGAACATGCCAATTGGCTGCAATCGGAATTGAGGTTGCAGTATTTGGACGAATCCGGCGCCACGCTTAACGTGCTCAACGGCTCCAAGTACAATCTCATCATTTCCAATACGCAAAAAATCATTCTCAAAAAGAAAAATGCCAAACCCACTGCGGCACAACAGTTTTTTTTAAACGATACCGACAAAACATCCGAAGCCACCAAGTCTGTTTATGATGACATTGCCGACCTCTATGATTTTGACAGTCCCGAAGATGCCCAAGAGCTGAACATCAATCAGCGTTTTTTGAAGCTGCGCAATTTGCCGCAATTGGGGATTTTTGTGGACGAAGCGCACCATGCCTTTGGCACAAAGCTCAAGGATAACCTCATGGACGTGAAAAAGGAAACGTCTTTGCGATTTTCCATCAATGCGCTGGCAAAAGGTATTGAAAAACAAGGCAGTAAGATGGTGGCCTGTTATAATTTCACCGGAACTCCCTATGTGAAAAATGAAGTGCTGCCGGAAGTGGTGTACACTTACAGCCTTGATGCCGCCATCAGAAATAATTATTTAAAAAGCATTAAGTTGCATGGCTTTACCAATCCACGAGACAAGGATTTTGTGCGCTTGGTGGTATCGGATTTTCTGGAAAAATATGCGTCAAAAAAGGTGGAAGGCATGTTGCCAAAGCTTGCCTTTTTTGCACCGGATATTGCCGATGCCCACGAAAATTTGCGCCCCATCCTTGAAGCTGTGCTGGCAGAACACGGCATTTCTGCTGTCGCTATGCTCATCAATGTGGGAGATGCAAAAATAACTTCCAATGATGACATCAAAGCTTTCAATGAACTTGACACCTTACATTCAGAAAAACAATTCATCATTCTTGTGAATAAGGGCAAGGAAGGCTGGAATTGTCGCTCGCTGTGTGGCGTTGCCATGTTCCGCAAGCCAAGGTCAAAAGTCTTTGTGCTTCAAGCTTCCATGCGCTGTTTGCGTTCCATCGGCGATAAGCAAGAAGAAGGGCAAGTTTATTTGTCCGAGGAAAATATTCAAATCCTCAATGACGAATTGCAGCAAAACTTTCGTTTGAATACTCAAGAGTTACAAAGCGTTAAAAGCGAGAGAAAGCGCTATGAAGTGCGTGTGTTGAAGCAAAGAAAAATAGCCATAACAAAAGTACGCCATCTCTTTGAAACAAAAGAAAAAGTGCTCAAAGATGCCATAGATTTTGGTATGGATGAATGGGACACAGAAAAATATAGATTGCTGCATATTGAATATGACGCTACATTGCAAACAGGCAAGAAAGTCAGTCAAAAATCCAGCGAGGATAAGAGCCATTTAAAAGAACGCCGTGAGTGGTCTGCCTATACCCTCTGTGCTGAAATCGCACGCTATCTTTGCGAATCGCCCATGAAGATTGAAAAGCTTTTACGTGAAAGCAAGGAAGGTATGGACGCACTGGTAAGCATGGTCAATGAATACAACGAGCTTCTTTATGATAAGGTTATACCCATGCTTTTTGACCTGCTCTATGAAGTAAGCACTTATAAAAAAGAAGAAAATACAGAAGTGGAGCTGGTGCGAGAACCGGAAAACGGTTTTTACACCATCCACGGTGAACCGGAGAAAACGCAGATTTTCAACGAATGGTTGCATGACCGTGCGGAAAAAGCAGAAAAGAGCTTTCATCTTGACACTTACTGCTTTGATTCCGTACCGGAACAGGATTTTTTCTTGAATGCCATGGGGCAAGAGGAAGTGCAGGAAATTTATTTTACCGGAATGCTTACCCACGGGCAAAGCGATTTTCGCATAAATTACATTGACCCCGATACCCACGGCGTGCGCAGCTACTACCCAGACTTTCTAGTTCTGACCAAATCCGGTCAATGGCTGGTGGTGGAAGTGAAAGCCGCTAACCTTGTCAATGACCCCATTGTGAAGGCAAAACAAGAGTTTGCCGAGAGTATTTTAAAAGCCAGTAACATTGAATATCGCATGATTTCCCATGATGTGGTGGGAAGCGTGAGGGTGTGAAAGAATAGGTTGAATTGATAAAAATGCACTTAACAGACAACAGTGAAAGGAAAAAAAAATGACATATGAAAATTCTCCAATTGATGAAATTAAAAAATATTTAAAGGACAATGGTTCTACTTTACTTTCCAAAATTGGCGATATTGTGCCAAAGGAAAACCGTCCTCCTAATCAGTCACTAAAGTTTTTTTTAGAAAACAATGATATTTATGTAACTCGAAAAGGCTCTGGTCCTGAAATTTATGCTCATTTAGATAAAGAATGTGATATTACAGAAAATAAGCAAATATGTGCAGACCAATATACACAACGTATAAGAAGCCGGACTGATATTAAAAAATCAATTTTTGATGCGTTTACTGTACAATTAGAGGATAACCAAAAAATAGGCATAAATATAAAAAATATGAAGTTTCAAATCATTAAAAATGAAGAAGATTTTAAAGATGACTTTATAGAAGTTCCACAATCTCTTAGAATTTCGGGTCAAGTATCTTCGGAAGAAGAATTTAGCAAATTAGAACGCTTTATTTCCCAATGGGCGGAGTTAAACGGTGTAAAAATGGATAACATACTATGGAAACCAAAAAAGAAAATTCCCATGCAAACAAATATAAACTCTGCCTTATTAACTGAAAAAGATATTCGTGAGCTGTGCAAAATTCAAGGTGAGATTATTACGAAATACAAAGCATTATCAGATTTTCTTTTACAAAAGCTGTACATATAATGAGGAATATGAGATGCTAGCAATTGCACCTCCCTTAACCATTATAGCGGGATTTCCAGCAGAACAAGGTTTGAAAATTAAGCAAGCTTTGGAAAAAATGCTTATAAATAGTCCTAAGGCGAAGCCAAGGCATTTTTTGTGTCTCAACTGTAGAAAGTTTGCCACATATACAAATCATAATGTAAATGGGGTAATAAGGAGCATATGTACGCAGTTTATTCAAAATAAACAATCCATTCCGGAACATATGTCTTTGATTTATTTAGAGAGTGACTGTGAAAATTCTAATCGTCAACTTCTAAAAGGTTTCATTGCCTGTGCTCAAACCAAAAAAATATCTAAAGAGGAAGGAAAAAAATGGCATGATCTCACTGACAAAGACTATATAGAAAAAATGATAACTGTAGTAAAGGATATTCCAGCGTGGAAATCTGAAAAAAATTTATATTACATGTATTTACCGCTACGAAATTATATATCAAAAGAGGGAAATTCGTTTTTTGATATCTGCATCACAAGAGCTTTTGAGGCTTCAGAAATACTTCCTATTGATACAGGAAAACTCATTATGAAATCTTGTGGCCACGGAAATAAGAAATGCCCTAATAAGAGAGGTAAAGTTCTGCAAGACAACTTTGGGCACTGTTTTGTACGAGCCACAGCGAAACACGGCACACTACATTTTTCTAAAAAAACTGAGCAAGCAAATCTCGAGTCTCTTTATAGATTTGGTCAACCTATCGGTGCAGGCGAACATTACGATGTTCAAAAATGTGATGGAGACATTGCCAAAGAAACTTTTATATGTGAAGAAAATGGATATGTTCCTAAAACAACACGACCTTATGTAAACATCTATCCAAACGATTATGTGCGGTAAAATAAAAATAAAAACAAGGCAAAAATACTGTATTTCGCCTTGTTTCATTTATTCTTAAGGTGACAAGCTAACCGTACTTACAGTAGAAGCTTATACTTTATTAACGCTGTACAAGCATTCCCCACAATGCCTACTATGGGCAAAAAACCCGTAAGCAGACAACGCTCCCTCTAAAGTTCCTGTCAGTTACAATCCATTTCTGTTATATCACTTATCCTCTGCAGGCGTGTTTTTCAAACACTCCCCGAGACATCGTAGAACGACTGAGCGACACCTTTATAGTCAGATTTTTCATTTAATAATTTTCTTTGTTTTTGTCAAGTTTTTTATTTTATATTAAAAAAACACATTACAGTGCATTAAGTCTTGTTCGCTATGTGTGTTTTTTTTGCTCAATATGTTGCCAAAATTCGTGATATTTTTCATATCGCTGCAAAGCCAAATCCCTGGTCACGCCAAAGGCATAATTTGTAGTGCGTTCAGCGTATTGTTGCCAGTTACGGCCTTCTTTTGTTCTAATGGCAGGAGCGCATTCTGCTATGG
>CAYJJP010000119.1:0-4859 GCA_964370525.1 uncultured Desulfovibrionaceae bacterium
CTAATAACTCATTTATTTTAAGTCGTTTATGTGCTTTTTCAGTGACGACTATTTAAATGAAAAGAGTATTTAGCTAAAATTTTATATACAAATACAATAGTTTTGTCAATGAGAAAAGCTTTTGCTGCAAGGCCTTTGCGTAATTCGTTGCGTAAGTGCCTTTGTTTTTATGCGTTTTTCAGAGGTTATATGATTAGAAGCTTCATGGAGGCCTTCAGTTCGTCTTTTTTAACAGAGGTTGAGCTTCCCACGAAACTTACTAAATTTTCGGTGTAGCTGGAGCTGAAGGCGCTGTGAGTAACTGACCTAAGTGCATTTGAATTGGAATAACCGTTTATAATGATGGAGCCAAGCGATGCTGCCATGGAAACTCCGTTCATCGCCAGTGAAAAACCTTTCAAAGAGCCGCCAGAGCCTTTTATGTCAAGCCAACTTTTAGCGCTGGTAATCTTGTTGTGGAAGATTTCAAGCTGTTCGTGGATGCTCAAATTCATGGATGCACTGGTCGTATATGTTTTGGAGGAAATCTCCACTGCTTCTTCCAAGGTTGTTCGCTGTTTTATGCCGTTTTTATCTTCGTTTGCGGTGTGAATTATGTTAATGGGTTCTCCGGCTATGACATTGTATGTTTTGTTTACTATATCAAAACTATGTCCGCCTATGTTGCGTATGCAGTCTTGTGCAATGTTTGTCGAGCTGGATACAACTTCAACTTCTAAGCTATAATCGAAATCATTTGACATAAGCATTCTCCTATTTTATTTAGTTAAAACTGAAAAACGCATTTTCATGCATTTCATTCCCTTATTTTCGGCATTTTTATTTATATATTTTAGCTAATAACTCATTTATTTTAAGTCGTTTATGTGCTTTTTCAGTGACGACTGTTTATAATCATTGATAATCGGTATATTAAGAGTTTTTATGGCGGATGTATGCTAGTACATCTGCTTTGTCTGACAAAATAGTTTTTTTGAGATTGGTGTTTTGCATGGACGTATCCTGGTCAATGTGGATTTTGTCCATGTGTGCATTAAATAAATTTGCACCGTCAAGATTAGCAGCATTTAGGCGGCTTTTAAAAAAATCCCCTCCCATGAAGTTTGAATATGAAAGATTGGCTTTATTTAAATCACATTTTCTAAAACGACAACCCATTGCTTGCACCCCGTCAATGTGTACTTTTTGCATATTGCAGTGCGCAAAAAAAGCATTGTCAAGGCGAGCTTGATAAAAATCTGCGTTTCGGAAATAACTCATGCGCAAGGATGCATTGCGTAAATCAGCGTTTTGGAAGTTTGCGTTTTGGAAATTACTTTCACTTTCTGTATAAAATTTTCGTAAATCCGTGCCCACAAACGAAACGCCATCGGCTTGAACCCCTAAGAATATACTCTCTTCAAGTGTAGCATTTTGAAAGGATGCTCCCGTAAGCTTACAGGCAGAAAATGAGCACTTGAATGCTCGTAAATGGTCAAAGTGTGCATCGTTTGCAGTGGCATTCTTGAAACTTGTTAAGGAAAGTTGGGCGTTTGTAAAGTTTGCTTGCGACAGGTTAATGTGCTCAAACCCAGTGAGTTCCATGTTAGCTTCGGCAAAGTTTGCGCCGGAGGCATCTACGCCATGAAAGTTAGTCAGCTCAATGCGTGCTTTTGACAAGTCGCTGTCGGCGAAATTTGCAAAGTCAAAGCTGCTTTGAATTATGGTTGTCTCTTGCAGTTGTGCATGGCTAAAATTTGTATAATTGGCGCACATGAAATTAAAGCTTGCCCTTTTGAAGCTGCAATCTTGAAAATTTGTTTTGTTACAAATGGTGTTGTCAAAGATGGCATCACTAAAATCAAGCCCGCTTACATCGGCATCGCTCATATTTTTTCGAGTGAAATCCTTGCTCGTGGCAAGAATTTGTTCCACATCGGCACGATTGAGCACTTTCATGTTAGCTGGGTTCATGCCGTGTTCGGTGAACATGGCCGACAATTTTTCGGGGATTGCTCCGTTGAGCAAGTCTTGTTGCGTTTTTAGTCCGTCATTATAAATGGTTTCCAGCGATGCGAATTTTTCGAACATACCATCAAGATGACTTTGTGCTTTTTTAATGGCCTCAATGACGGTTTCTTCAGCAGGGCCACCGGTTTTTTGGACAGAATTTGCAGAATTGGAAAGATTTTGCTTCATGTGCTTAAGAACGCCAAGAGGAGCGTCGTTTTCGGTTCCGATTTGAGGTGTTTTAAATTTTTCAAAGCTATTGCGAGCGCTTTGCGTCATCTCTTGCGAAGCATTATTTTCTTGCAATGTCTTTAAAACACGTTTTTTCATGTTTTCAACACTATTAAGTAACTCTTGGCGTGGGTTTGGCTCGTCAGCGCGTAGTAATCCATGATGCTCGTTTAAGAGTTTTTCCATGGCTTGTTCATCGTGTATTGGCAGATTAAGGGTAAATGTTGGTGCAGAGCCTTTTTCATCAATGATACTAAGTCCTAAATTGTGTTTTTCTGCCAAATTTTGTGGTAGTTTCTCTAAAACCAAGGGGCGAAATAGCTTTTTTTGTTTATTTAAGTCCAAAATGTGTTTGCACTGCTCCGGCAAAAAAAGCGGCTTTGCTTGTGGATGGACTTGCTTCCAATTGCTGAATATATCATTTCCTTCGGGGGTTTGAGCAAGGCAGGGTAAAAGAACAATGAGCGTTGCATTGTCTAGGTTCTCAACTTTGCTTGGTTCATCGGCCACAATAATATGGCAAAAATCGCCCACTTCTTGCTCGGCAAATATGGCTGATAAATGACACGGAACAATTAAAAATATATGCTCGGCTTGCGATGCAGGTAGGAAGATTGGGGTTTCATCATAAGAGCCAAGGGCAAGCGCTATACTGTCTTTGTCTGTAATAAGCTCATTATCTTGCAACGGGTATATACTTAAAGCTATGAGTTTTTCTTCGTCAAAGCGTGGGAGCACCAAGCCTGCAGGGAGTATTTGTTCCGCAAGACTTGCATCAAGCCCCCATGCGCTTGGGATGAGCACAAAGGGCTTATGTAAAACGCCAAGCCAAGCATCGTCTATGGTTTCAGGGGCAATGTCGTGCTCTTCCAAAATGCTAAGGGCACTTTCAGCATCAAGAAGCGCGCGTCTTGCCTCAATCACAAGCGCAAAGCCGGCATCGTGCCATGGGTTGATGGATTTAGTTTTTTCCAAAAGCTTGTCAGAGGTCATATTTTCTGCTTTTTCAAAAACCTGTAAATCTAATGATTCGAGTGCGCCCTGAAACTTGGCCCAATCACTTGCTAAGCGCTTACCTACGCTTACAGTCTCTAAAAGTTTTTGATCTCTGTCTTTTAGTTCTGCCCTGACTTTGTCGAAATTTTGCGCCAAGCGTTGTTCTTGTTCAGTGAGTTGTTGGCGTAACTGTGTAAAATTAATTTTGTTCAAGTTTACGGTTTGCCCAAGTTCTTTTTTCATTTCAATGAGCTGTTCTTCTAGGGCATTGAGGGTTTTCTTGCTTTGTGCAAATGTTCGTTGTCCGCTTTTGGCTATATCGTCTATGCTAAAAGGCATTCGAGGGCTTTTCCCTTGAAACCGATCTCTTGCTTTTGCCAATTTTTTGGGTAAATCCGACGAGGTTTTAAGGGCTTTTGCGATAACTTTCTGATTTTCTTGCAGCGAAGCTAAGTGCTCTGCTTGAGTCGGAAAGATACGTTTTTGCAATTCATCTCGATAATATTCCAAACTCTGCGCAGGCTCATGGGAATTTTCTGAGACTACAAGTACACGCAAAATATCATCCATTTCGTCATCTTCCACCGGCAACAAACCACGATACATGACAAATGCGCCTAATATATCCGGAAAAAGCCATACTGTGTCGCAGTTAAGCGTGCACTCTCTAAAAATTCCTTCGGCATCATAATCTTTTTCATAGGGTAAATATGTAACGCTGTCGGTATCTGTGGCGTCATGGGATTGAGATGTTTTCTTGGGGGCATCAAATGGGATAAAGTTTTGAGTTGTTTCAACAAAAGCACGAATGCGTTTGCCCGGTAATTGACCAACGATGGAAGGGTAGTCATGGTGCATGCCATGCATGGCGATTTTTTCATCACCGCAGAAAAAAGCCGGTTGGCCATTTTCTTGATAAAGCCGCTGTGCTTTTTGTGCGCTGTAAAAAAACTCAGGGTTTAAGTCATCGGGGTAGGCCGGGCAGACGTTATTTATCCAGTTTTCGTCATAAGTTCCGGACAAAGCACGCCGTTTTGGATTATCAAGGCCAATGGGGTATGGGCATACAGGATTAAGAATATCACTTCTATTAAGCAATAGATTGTTTGGGTCTTCCACATTGGGAGGTATAGTGCCGGGATCATTTTGTTCGTCTAGCCCTTTTCCGTGCGGATTGGCGGCAAAATTCGCCCCTCCAAAAGCTTTGTCCCAGCGCAAAGGCATGGCAGAAAAAGGGAGGGGGGAGGTGTATTCGTCGCCGGAGATGAGTTGACGATCTCCAAACACAGCAAACGTTCTTGCTACTGTGCCCACTTCAAAGGATGCTTCCATGGCTTCCAGTGGTTCTTTGTGCGGCGTGCGGCAAAGTCCTGCCACAAGCACCTCTCCGCCCGGTTTTGGTAGGCAGAGGTCGATGGTGGGAGCCACACCTAGGTTTGCAAAAGCAATAGGCGCTTCTTCCCAAAATTCTTGGTCATTGCGCAGGGTAGTCTCGCCGCTTTCGGGGTTAAAGGAAACATAAAGACCAACGCAAATCATGAGATAACGCTTGTTTGGCCAGCCAAAGGGATGCAGAGTTACACTATGTTCATCATCTTTATATACTTTCATTGGTCTGCCTTTAGCTCTCTAAATTTTGAAGC
>CAYJJP010000119.1:4959-6695 GCA_964370525.1 uncultured Desulfovibrionaceae bacterium
CGCATAAAGCAATTCCCCTTTGGATTGCTAAACTTTATTTCCTCTTCACTCTTGGAGTCACTTATTAAAATACTGCTCCCGGCTTCACTGTTAAGTTTTATCTTCTTTGCATTTGATTCGTCGCTTACCAAAATACTATGTCCGGCCTTGCTTCTCAATTCTATTTTTTGCTTTTGCGACTTGTCGTCCATGACAATACTATTGCCGCCGGGAGTTTTGAGAATGTACTCTGTAGGGTTTTTGTTTGTGACAATGCTTTCATTGTTTGGGTTTGAGAGGCTACCTATAATGAAGGGGCGATCGGGATCTCCGTCCATAAAGGCAACGAGAACATCAGCCCCTACATGTAAAGGAAAATGTATTCCGGATTCACTGCCGGTGTGTGGTTGCAACATGCGCAAGGGTATGCTGTAATTTCCTGCAACAGCTTGACTATCGACTGCAAAAAAAACTTTTTCCGGAAAGAAGAATTTAACTCGATAGCGTCCTTTTGAATCAAGTTCAGCAATTTTTGAACCGGCATCGCCGTCAATGCGAGCGTGAACGCAACCGCTAATGTGTGGGCGTGGAGTTTGACAGAGCGGTGTAAAGGGGCCGGCATCCATGGGGATACATGTAAAGGTATTGCGGTAGCCAAATTCAGTTTTTGGAATAAAGCCGGAAGTTTTTGCTCTGTTTATTGTTATTTTTTCCAATTCGGTATCGGCGGTATTGTACATGTGCTGCACGCTAACTATTTGGAAGTTTTCGCCGTCAAGTGTTATGGAATATCCGGCGCGCAACCAAGGGATCGTACTTTCCCCATAGGTTAAGTTTGCCTGTGTTCTGAGGGCATTAATGCTCACAGTGGGCAGTTTATTCGCATATTCTGTGTCGGTAAGCACGATGTGCTTTGTGCTTGAAATATCAATTTCTCCGAAAATATTTCGTTCACCATAGTAATTTATTTGAGCATTTCCCACAATATTCGTCAAACCGTTTCTGTTCTCCGCGGCTTGCTTTGATACCACATCTGTGTATTCCGAAGTGTAATCTCTTAATGTAAATGAAGCGGCGGTACGCATTTTTCTGCGGCAAAAAGAAGTGACATATGCTCCTTTTTTTTCAGAATAAGTTAAGTTATTT
This sequence comes from uncultured Desulfovibrionaceae bacterium, assembly GCA_964370525.1. Classification (GTDB taxonomy): domain Bacteria; phylum Desulfobacterota; class Desulfovibrionia; order Desulfovibrionales; family Desulfovibrionaceae; genus CAYJAD01. The sequence goes on from CAYJJP010000119.1 coordinate 6,085, forward strand.
GCTATAGGTAGCTTTTCAACTTCGGTGGTTGCATCGGCAAAAATGAGTACGTCATCCGTTTCGCCTTCTTTGATGTAATTATAGACTCCGTGCCGCTCCATTTGACGAGCCATAAAGTTGTTGGAAGATTCATTAAATTGGCAAGTGAAGATTTTGCGCGGATAATCGGCATCAGACAGCTTTATTTCAAAGTTTTCTGAGGCTGTATAGCCTTCAGCGATTAAGAGCTTTTCAAGGAGCTTTGGGAGAGACATGTCCATGAAAATGCGTGAGTGAATGGAGAGTTGCAAATCATAAGTGAGCGGACTTATGATTATTCGAAACACTGCGAGATTTTCTCCTAAATTAAATGCATGGATGGCTTCACGAATGATACCGTGACGCTTAAAAAAATGTTCTCCTAAGGCGGCGTCTTTGTATCTACCTATTATTGTTACATCGGAAGCTTTAAGGAGAGTTTGAAGAAATTCCGGTACTTCTTTAACGGTTACATTTCTTACTTTCATGAGAATATCAAATGTGTATCCGTTGGAAATAACTTCTTCGGCGTTTAATGCCAAAATGGTTGATACTTTCGTGCTGGTAAAAGCTGAACATGTGCATTTCCATGT
>CAYJJP010000120.1:0-6661 GCA_964370525.1 uncultured Desulfovibrionaceae bacterium
TTTGGCAAAAGTTCCCCTTCCCCCTTCACAAAAAATAATAAATCAGTGTATCCTTATATTTTAAAGCCACCGGCAGACGGCGCCAAACAAGGCGTCCCTTGTCGTACTTCGCCCGATGCGTATTTTTCGCATAAGCGTTTAAGAACATTATCCGGAACAAGGCCGGTAACATCACCGCCGTGGCTGGCAGCGGCTTTGATAATGGTTGATGAAATATATAGCCATTGATATTCAGTCATTAAAAAGACGGTTTGTACATTTTTATCAAGCTTGCGATTCATTAAAGCTAGCTGAAACTCAAATTCAAAATCCGAGGTTGCTCGCAAGCCTCGCAATATAATATTCGCACCCTGCGAAACAACATAATTGACAAGCAGGCCGGAAAAAGGTTGCACCTCAACGCCGTCAACTTCAGCCAATGCTTCTCGTGCCAGCTCCACACGTTCTTCGTGTGAAAAAAGCGGTGCCTTGGGTGTATTGTCAGCTACAGCCACAATAACTTTGTCAAACACTTCATGGCCACGTTTAATAAGACTTAAATGTCCATTGGTTATGGGATCAAATGTCCCGGGGTAAATTGCTACACGTTCTTTATTTGCCATAGTATCACTCTAGTTTGTCCAAAGGTTCTTTCTGTGAGTACGGTAAGCTCAGGATGAGCCGTTTCGCTATCAAAGGGTAGGGAAGATTCAATTTCTGCTGTAATTATGCTTTCTGTGTGTACCCAGCTACAGCGCAAGAGGTTATTCAGTGTTGGAAGAAGATAATTCTTGCCATAGGGTGGGTCCACAAAGACGACATCGTAGCTTTGCGGCGCTCTTTTTCCAAGGGCTTTGATGACATCGTCTTGGCGGATGCGGCAACGGCTTTCATCTACTCCTAATTTTAGGGCATTTTCTTGTAAGCACTTCACTGCTTTGGGAGAATTTTCCATAAGCAAAGCTTCTTGTGCGCCGCGACTTAGGCATTCAAAGGCAAGAGAACCGGAGCCGGCAAATAAATCAAGCGCCTTGCTGACCGACCACACTACACCTCTTGATTCCAGCATGGAAAAAAGAGCTTCTCGCACACGCGACATAGCAGGCCTATAGCCCGGCCCTTCAATGGTTTTAAGAGTTCTTCCTCTCCATGCTCCAGAAATTATACGCATTATGATCTCGAAAGAAGTTTTGAAAGTTCGTAAGAAATATTATTAAAACTGTCACGCAACTCTGTTTGCTCGACCCACGGTCTGCTTTCTGCGCTTTCCAGAAGTTCTGTAAGGAGTTTTAACTTGCCATCAATGTCGTTTTTAATGAAGTTCCAGTTAACAGCCGGATGGGCATTTTCTCTGCTCCTTGTCGCAACACTTGAAGCTTGTGCGGCTTGTTGGTCAGCAGTTCCGCCTTCCAAGGTAAGTTCGTCAAGGTAAGCAGGAATTGTAACTTCAACTCCATATTTTGCTTTTAATTTTTCCGCAAGGGTGTTCTGTGCCTTTTCTTCGCCGTGTACCAAGATAATTTGGCTTCCCTTGTCCAAGGCATCACCAACCCATTCAATAAGCTGAGATTGACCGGCATGAGCTGAAAAACCGCCAATGGTGAAAATTTTTGCGTTGATGGGTACTTCATCGCCAAAAAGCTTAATGGATGCGGCTTTTTCTACAATCTTGCGTCCGGGCGTTCCAATGCCTTGGTAACCGACAAATACAATGCTGGCACCGGGTTTATGGAGGTTATGGCGCAAATGATGGCGGATGCGACCCGCATTACACATGCCGCTGGCGGAAATAATAATGGCAGAGCCCGTCATTTCGTTGAGCATTCTTGAGTCTTGCGCATCCATGCTATAGTGCAAATTGGGAAGTGAAAAAGGATCTTCGCCTTTGGCAAGCAGTTCTTTGGCTTCATCATCAAAAAGATCCATATGCTCACGGAAAACTTCTGTGGCACGAATGGCAAGGGGGCTGTCAAGGTAAACAGGCATGTCTGCCGGAAGCTTGTCCTCTGAAGCCAGTTTATGTAAACAATACAAAAGTTCTTGAGTTCGCTCAACGGCAAAGGCAGGAATAATAACCTTTTCGCTCTTGGCATAACTGTAGGCTATGGCATTGGCCAATTCCACATGTGGGTCAATGGTGGTATTGTGTTCACGGTCGCCATAGGTGGACTCTAAGAACACAAAATCTGCATGTTTAGGGGCTTCAGGGTCACGCATGATATAGGCTTCATTGCGTCCAAGGTCGCCTGAGAAAAGAGCTGTGGTTGTTTTTCCATTTTCTGTTGCTTCAATGTAAACAAAGGATGAACCGATTATATGTCCGGCATCGTAAAAGGTCACCTTAATGCCTGCGTGTGGTTCAAAAGTTTGTGAATAATCTTGAGTGGTAAACAAAGGAATGGTGTTTTCTGCATCCTTTGTGGTGTAAAGAGCTTCCGGTGCTTCGCCCTTACCGCGCCTTTTGTATTTCTCTGCTCTTTGACGTGCTTCCACTTCTTGTATGTGTGCGCTGTCAAGAAGCAATATTTCCAGTAAATCCTTGGTGGGAGGCGTGCAATATACAGGATTTTTAAAACCTTCTTTAACCATGCGAGGCAAGAGACCTGAGTGGTCAATGTGCGCATGGGTCATGATGATAAAATCTATGCTTTCAGGGCGATACATGCTCGTTTCTTGATTTCGTGCCTCTATGGCTTTATTGCCTTGATGCATGCCGCAATCAACAGCAAAGCGTGCGCCGGCTGCTTCTATCATAAAACAAGAGCCTGTTACCGTTTGCGCTGCGCCTAAGAATTGTATTTGCATACTGCCTCCTTCTTTATAATGATGAAAGTGCTTTTAGCTTGCCGTATCTGCAAATGAAATGCAAGTCCAATAATACATGAAACATAAATGTTTAAAATCAGTTTTATATAATTGCAAAGGATTAAGCATGGAAAATTTAGTTAAAAAATCCTGCCGAAAGTCCGCGCCATAAACAGACCACGCCGCCGGTGGCAATAACAAGCAATAGTACCAGTCTAAAAGTTTTGGCATTAATACGCCTTGCCACGGGCATGGAAAGAGCAATTCCAAGCATTACGGCCGGTACGCCATAGGCTGCCCAGATAAGAACTTCCTTGGTGTACAGTCCGGCGGCAGCTTGTGTAATACATGCAAAAAGATAGGCGAACACAGAGAAAACATTTATGGTTCCAACCGATTGCAATGGAGTCCAGCCAAGGTGGAGTGCGTACACCCCAATGGGCGGCATACCAAAGGAAATGGAGGTGTTAAGGATGCCGGAGCTAAAGCCTGCAAAAAAACTTTTTCCAAATGTTTCCGGACGCTGTTCTGAATGTAATGTGCGTGTAAATTGCCAAAGAACAAAGGCCAGCATAACAACTCCGGTTAAAAGTTGCATGCTGTAGGTGGGAATGAACACGAGCATGGTAAGGCCGGCCAATGAGCCGGGCACTGCACCGATGAGCATGTTTTTTAGTGAACCATATAAACAGCCTGCTCGAAAGTTCCATGTCATGTGACACGATACAAAAAATACAATGATGCACGCTACCGGGGTGAGCATTTCTGATGGCATAAGGCTTGTGATAATGGGGACAGCCACCATCGCTGCTCCCATGCCTCCGATACCATTGACAAAACCTGCTAAAAACCAAGCGAAAATAAAGATGCAAATGTCTAAGTCCATAAAATTCCATGCCATTTAAACTAGTAATAAAAACAAAGCGTCGTAATAATTAAAAACTTCGCGCGACAATAAAAGTGCGCCTGTGTAACATAAGTAAAATAAAATTACTAGATGCGCCATATGAGAGAATTAAATATTTTTTTGTGATTTTTAATGTTTTTAGATGATTGCGTGGAGATAGATTCTTTGATGAAAAATAAAAACTCGCCAAAAAATAATTTCAGCGAGTTTTAGTAATATAATGTTATCGATTTCTGTAGGCTTCGGACATGCGCTCGTTTTCCAATTCATTAACTAAATCTTCAACGGTTTTTCCGTCCATATTTTTCAATAAAAGGTCGGGATTAAAACTTAATAATATTTTAAATGCCTGCACGTTTTCAAACATAACTGCAATCATGGAAGGAGTGTATAAATTTTCATTCTGGAAGTTAATGTTTGCACCATATTCCAAAAGTTTTTTCACAGTATGCGGATTCCCCTTGATGGCAGCATAGACTAAGGGTGGATTTCCCTCGGTACTCATGGCGTTGACATTGGATTTTTCTTTCAATAAGAATGGGATTTCCTCATTCTCTTTGTAGGCGAAATAGTTTAGGTTTTCATTGAGGATTGCCGAAACTAAGGGTGTGTAGCCATTTACATCTTTACTTTCAATATCGGAGCCGGATTTTACCAAAAACTCTAATATTTCAAAAGAAGTATTGGCGTTGGAAGCAGCAACGGCAAGCGCTGTCTGTCCTTTGGAATTTTTCAATTCCAAGTCAACTTTGTTTTCAACAAGTTTTTTTACGGTTGCAAGGTCATTGTAGTAGACAGCCAAATGTAAGGCTGTAGAATCAAAGTCATTGATGGTGTTAATTTTGACACCGGTTTTGGCGCCTTTTTTAGCTAAATCTTCATTTTTCCACAAATGATTTTGATCTTCCCATAGGTCATAAGGAAGTTGTGTATCTTTATTCATAAGCCCTCCTTTTTTACAACTATAGAGCATAAAAAAATAATGTCAAATGCAGGCTACGCATTTCAAAAAAAGCTTTGCTTGCCAGTGCGGTATATTTTTATTAAAAGGAGGTTATGCAATTTAACATCATTAGCCTTTTTCCGGAATTTTTTTCTTCACCCTTGCAAACTTCGCTCATGGCAAAAGCGCAAGAGTCCGGTATAATAAATATTTCACTGCATGATCCACGCAAGCACGCTCAAGGCTTGCATAAACAAGTGGACGATACGCCCTATGGCGGCGGGCCGGGCATGGTGCTTATGTTAGATCCATTGGTGAAAACTTTGCGCGAGCTTGAAGCTTCTGAATCTGTTCAATGCGAAAATAGCGAGGAAGTTGGAGCTTGTGCTAGTTCGAATAAACAAGTGAAACGTGGGCGCATCTTGGTTATGTCTCCGGCCGGAAAGCCTTTTACTCAAGCTGTCGCTAGGGAGCTTGCACAAGAAGACAGCATCACCCTTGTGTGCGGACGATATGAGGGCTTTGATGCTCGCCTTGAGAAGCTTTTTCCCGTAGAGTATTTTAGTATGGGCGATGCGGTCTTAAATGGCGGAGAGGTTCCGGCGCTTGCCATAGTAGAAGCTGTGGCAAGGCTTATTCCGGGTTTTATGGGTAAGGAAGATTCGGGGAATGAAGAATCGTTTTCCAATGGGCTTCTTGAATATCCGCACTACACACGGCCGGATAATTTTGAGGGACATAGCGTACCGGATGTTTTGCGTAGCGGGCACCATGAAAAAATCCAAACGTGGCGGCATGAGGCTGCGCTTGAGCGAACTTTACGCCAACGTCCTGACCTTTTGCAACATGCCATGCTCACCAAGTCATCTGCTGCATATTTGAACACATTGCCACGCACTCGCCTTGGGCGTAATTTATTTGTAGCCCTTGTACATCATCCCGTGATTATAGAGGGAAAAAACTCCGGCACAGCTTCCATAACAAATCTTGACGTGCATGACATTGCTCGTTCATGTCGTACTTATGGACTGGGGGGATATTTTATTGTTCAACCTCTTAAAGATCAGCAGGATGTGCTTCACGGGATTTTGCGCCATTGGCTAAATGGCGCTGTTGCCAAGCGTCATGCTGATAGGGCTGAGGCGTTGAGTCTTGTGCATGTTGCTGATAGCATTGGCGATGTTATAGATGAAATTGCAGCCCAGAGCGGCGAAAAACCGATGATTTTGGGAAGTTCTGCCGAATGGCATGAGAACAAGCCACAAAGTTCAAAACCAACTTGTGCCAAGCTAAGCTTTGAAACGGCACGGCAAAACCTTAAAACACGACCTTGTCTTTTGCTTTTGGGCACCGGACATGGACTTGCGCCCGAAGTTTTAAATATGTGCGATGCAATGTTTCCACCGATTAGATTTTTGAGTGATTATAACCATTTATCGGTTAGGGCGGCGGCTGTAATTTTATTGGATAGGCTTTTACAAGAAATTTATTAGGCATTTTCGGATTTTTTTTGTTGCGCTTTGCTAAAGCTTAGGTTATTAGAACTGTCCAAGCTTTGAGTAAAGCATGAGAAGGTGACCAAAAGGAGCTTCATAATGGATATAATGAAGAAAATAGAACAAGAAAATTTGCGCACTGATTTACCTGCATTTCGTTCCGGCGATACAATAAAGGTACATATGCGCATTGTGGAAGGCGAAAAAGAGCGCATTCAGATGTTCCAAGGCAATGTTATCCGCATTCAACGCGGAACGACCGGCGCCACATTTACGGTGCGCAAAGTTTCTGACGGGGTAGGCGTTGAACGTATTTTCCCCATGCATTCGCCCTTTATTGAGCGTGTTGAAGTCGTAACTCTTGGTCGTGTGCGTCGTAGTCGTTTGTACTACTTGCGCAAGCTGAAAGGTAAGGCTGCTCGTATTAAGCCGCGTGCTCGCTACTAAAATTTTTTTTTGGATTGCATTTGCGCCAAATTAACCCTGATACTTCAACAAGTATCAGGGTTTTTTGTTTGCTAGGGCAAAGCT
>CAYJJP010000121.1:0-6552 GCA_964370525.1 uncultured Desulfovibrionaceae bacterium
AAACTTTCACGCGAATTTTTCTTACGAAAAATTCTTTTGAATGTTTTTTATTACAGTGTTTTAGTAGAAAATGTAATTTATCGCGTTCTATAGGGTATTATCCCCCTGCTCTTGTAATCGGGGTGGAGGGGCGGAGCCCTTCCCCTCCCCCAGGAATTTCTTTAAATTAAACGTTTTCTCGCAGCATTACTTTTTTTTCGTAGTGCTAATGGGGGTTTTGACGTCCATTTCTTTAAGGCTGAGGGTTCGGGTACGGAAGTTAAACAGACCTTCTAGAACAGCGCTAATTTCGCCAAGAACGCTTATGGTAAATTTTGCTTGTTCTCCATTGATGGTAATATCGCCGGAGCCTCTGTTCCAAGTTAGCGGTCCGCCACGTCCGGAGGCAATATCTAATTTTGCTGTAATGAGCGGCACTTCTTTTGGAGGAATGTAGTATAATTTTTTTTGTACGATTTCACGCAATCGCCCTACAGATAGGGACATGGTGTCAATCATGGCGTGGAGGTGATGACTTTGCGCAGAGCCTTCGGCGTGGCGCACCATAAATTCAGTTGAGTCCACCCTATCTGTTAAAAGTTTTGAATCAAAAAACTGTGAGGGTTTTCCAAGTTCATCCAAAACAGATTTAAACGTTGAATATAAAAAAACATTCTCTGCACGAACGGGGCTGTTAAACATGAGGGTTAAGAGATCCCAGTTTTTGATTTGTACGTTAAAATCTCCGTCAATCCACGGCCAACGTCTTTTTGTTCGTGGTAAAGCGTAAGAAAAGGCTAGGTTTGCATCGCTTGAAAATCCGGGAAAATCAACTAGAAAATTTTGAATTCGAGCCAAAAACATTTTTGCGCCCGGTTGATAGCCGCCTACGAACCACTGACTTTTCATTGTGGCACTGCCTTTATTGAAAATATCACCAAAGCGTAAAAAAACATCGCCCACTAAGGCTTGAGGCAGGCCAAAATAAGTAAGCTGAGATAAATCCATACCCTTATTTGTATCTTTTGCTGATGTACCTGTAGCTACAAGTTGTGTCGTTGTCGTGTCCTTAGTGTCTTCTTTACTGGCTTCAGGAAGTTTGGGGGAAGAGGTTGCAAATACAGCGCTTGGTGCGGAAGGTTCGTATATGGAACCACCGTTTATGGTAAAAAAGAAATCTTTAATTTCGCCTTGTTCCATTTCAAAGATTTCACTTTCTACCTTTATGCGAAATTTGAATCCGTCGTCGCTGCGTGAGGGCACGGGGAAAGGGATGAATTGAGTTTTAGGAAAGGGGCTCGACTTTTCTTGTGTGGCAGATGCTTGAACAGCAGGTTGGGCCGATGGTGCGGGTAGTGTTTCTCGCTTTTCATTTATAAAGGTTTTGTAATTAATTTCTTTTACGGAGAGCAATGAATTTTTAATAAAGCGCTGTACATTTTTTGCTAAAATGCTTTTATCATATGGGCTTATTATAAATCCAGGCATATTGCTGTTTTCTAAAATCTTAGGTAGTGGCTTTGCCCACCAAAAAACACGATCCCCTGAGTGAGAAACATAAATACTTGTGTCAATATTGCCTTTTGATTGCGTGTTGCTGGGTTGTTTTCCCAATATATAGGTTAATGTTTTCAAGTCATTGATTGAAGAATTAAATTCAGCACCAAATCCATTGGTTCGAGAAAATCCAAGGCTACCCTTAGCTCTTACGGAAGTCTCTCTCGTGGGACTTTGTAGGTTGAAATCTCGTAAAATAAAGCTATCTGAGTCCCAAAAAAGTTGCCCGGACACTAAGGAAGATTCGATTTTTTGTGCATTATGGGTGAGAGTGAGGCCAAATCTGGAGATAAAATACGCTTGTGCGGGATTTTTTGTATTTGGAGGCCATATGGGTACATGCGCCAAAATACGCATGCGTGACCAAACGGAATCAACACCTTTTGCAAAAGCCTTGGAAAGTAAGGAATCGACCATTTGCCAGCGTATGTCCATGCTTCCTTTATCATAATCCATACTTACATAGCCAAGGATGCGTTTTTTTATGTTTTCATCCGGTTCTGAAATATCGACAGTAGTTGTTTTAAACAGTGCATTGAGTTTTTGGATCATTTCTGTCAGCGAGATACGCACATCATCGGGCAAATCTTGCATGGACGGTAAGACCCAATCGGTAGAAATTTTGTGCGCTGCCAGCAAGGTCATGCGTAGGAGTAATTGTTCCGCATTGATTTGACCGTGCACATTTGTTGAAAAGTTTATGGAGCGAGAGCGTGGGCCTAATTTAAAATCCACCAATTCAAGTTTTGCCACATCAATGGCAAGCCATGGTGGTAAAAAATTGAATAACTCTTGCATGTTAATTTTTTCTGTGGTGTTTGTTGAACGATATCTTGGAAAGCGCGGCATAAAAGTTCTTACGAGCGTGCCGGATTTTATGGCAAGTACCACATTGTTTTTAAGAATGTCGCTTGGTTCAAGCAAATTATTAACGAGGGATTTTTCTGCCTGAGTGGTTTTTATTTTTTTGCGTGGAGTTAAACTGGAAGATCTTGTGGTTGGATTATTATTTTGCTCGGAATTTTTTTGTGATGCAGACGTTGTTGGCGACGAAGAAGGTGCGAAAGAGGAGGAAGAGGAAGAAGATACATTTTCCACATAAAAAGGCACATTTTGAAGAATAGTAGTGTGACTTTTGTCTTTTATGATTGGCATTGATACAAGAGGAGAATTTTGTTCGTAAAAAGATTTGGGAATATTTTTTGTGCGCTTAAATCGCCATGAAGCCACAAGGCTTTTTGTTAAGCTGTCCCAATCCGGATGGAAGGTACCTTCGGTAATGCGAAGCCAAGGGCCATAGGCATCATAGACGCGTAAATTTAAGATCTCAATTTTGCCATCCCAAAAGCCACCTATGGAGGAGAGCTGGATGCGAACGCCCTTCTCCTTCCCGTAATAGTTTACCACATTTTGCACTAAGGACGTCATGGATTCCTCGCCAAGAGGGGAGGTTAGATATGCTATTCCGCCAGCTGTAAGCAAAGCAAGGCTCATAATTACGGTAAAAAACCAAATAAGCATACGCCAAGCTATGGGTAGAGATTTTTGGTGCGTAGCTTGTTTTTGTAGATAATAAAGCGAGTTATGCTCTTGTCGGAGCTGTTTTATTTTGAGTTCTTCCAAAGAGTGAAAACGTCGCTGGTTTAGAAGAGACGTTTTTGGCGGAGTAAGGATAATATTGTCGCGTTGCCTATTGTTTAGTGCATTATTTGACATAAATTAACCTAAAAAGCAGGAAGTATATTCCATTTGTTTGTTTACCTGCTGAAATAAATGAAAAACATTATTTAAAGCTCAGTCAGTGATGGTTTTTTAGAAAGCCAATACAAAAGAACTCTAAAAAGATGTGCTGTATCAATGGGTTTGGTAGTATGATCGTTCATTCCAACATTGAAGCTTTTTTCTTTATCTTCTTCCATGGCGTGAGCGGTCATGGCTATGATGGGAATATGTGCAAATTTAGCATCTTCACGAATTTTTTTTGCAGCATCAAGCCCGTCCATAACGGGCATTTGTATATCCATGATAACAAGATCAAAGTCATCTTTATACATGGCCTCATAACCCTCAAGACCATTATTGGCAACGCTTATCTCAAGTCCGACTTCTTCGAGTATAGTTTGCGCTATCATCTGATTAACTTCATTGTCTTCTACCAGCAAAATCTTCTTGCCTGTATGTTCGCTGCGTAAAAGATTTTCCAATGCTTGTTGGGACATGATAGAATCAAATTCAAAATATTCGCCCAAAACATTAACAAAGGCGTCATGCACGGAGGACGCGCCCCAAAAATCAATGGGGGTAATAAGGTCAGGTAATGTTGCTGTGCTCGAAGTAGTATGATAAATAATAGGCAGATTATTGAAAAAATCATTTTTGCTTCTTAAAATATCTATAACAGCACTAGCTTGCTCAAACTTATGATGCATAATTATTACATCGGTAGTGTTATGACTATCAACACGCTCTTTAATACTTTCTACGTTTTGTGCATAGAATATATTTGTATAGCCAAGGGGTGCAAGTTGTTTTTCGAAAGTGTCGAATGTTTCTTTGTCAGGAAGAGCTGCTACTATCTGCAAATCAGAAAGCGGGCGCATGACGAGAGCGGTTTTTTGTATTTTTTTATCAAGACGACAAGTAAAATGAAAAGTTGAGCCCTTACCCGGCATACTTGTGCACCAAATATCTCCGCCCATGAGCGTGGTGAGATTGCGGCAAAGAGCAAGCCCAAGCCCTATTCCGCCATAGCGGCGTGTGCTTGAAATATCCACTTGCGTGAAACCGTCAAAAAGCGTGTTCATTTGTTCTTGTGAAATTCCTATACCTGAGTCATGTACAGAAAAATGCAATAATATTGATTCATTATTTTCACTTTCCACATCAATGTTTACATGTACGCCGCCCTTATGTGTGAATTTAATGGCATTGGTTATAAGGCTTGTGAGTATTTGTCCAAGGCGTACAACATCTCCTATATAACCTTTTTCCACTTCGGGTGCCATTTCTATGCTAAAGTCGAGATCTTTCTCTTCAATCCATTGGATGGCAGTGTTTTTTATATCGTCAATAACATGCTGCATTTCAAAATAATTTTTATCTAAAATCATATTTCCGTCTTGGATTTTAGAAAAATCCAAGATATCATTAATAATAGTTAGAAGAGCCTTGGTGGAGTTGTTTATTTTATCAATATATTCACTCTGTTTTGCATCAAGGTTTGTGCTTTGCAATATATGACTAATACCCATAATGGCATTCATGGGGGTGCGAATTTCATGGCTCATATTTGCCAAGAAGTTCGTTTTGATGGCGTTGGCTTCCTTGGTAGATTTCACAAGGTCATTGGCAATTTTGATAGCTTCTTCCAGCTCTTTATTGGCAATTTGCAAAGCATCTTGAGCTTCATGCACACGAGTGACATCTGAGCTGGAGCCAAATCCATACAGTAACTGACCTTGTTCATCAAAGATATATTTGCAAGACGACCTCAGCCATTTCACTTTGCCATTTTTACACATTGCACGCAATTCAAAGTCGTGCATGATAAAATTATCGGGGGTGGCAGTACATTTAAAGGAATCAGGTTCCAGTAAAAGCGTGTTGAAGGGCTTGCCAATAACTTCTTGTGGGCTATAGTCCAAAACAGCTTTTAAGCGTTGAGAAATATAGTCAATATTGTGATTTTTGTCCACAGACCAAATAATGTCACCGGTAGCTTCTTCAACGCCACAAAAGCGCTCTTGCGCCACATAGAGAGCTTCGTTGGTGCGCCTTGTGTGGATGGCGGTACTGATCAGCGTTCCTGCTGTGCGCAAAATATCTTCTTCGGCTTGGCTCCAAGTATATTCGGAATGGCAATTATCAAAACCTATAAAGCCCCACAAATGACCATGAAAAATAATGGGTGCGGTCATAATGGAGATAATGCCTTGAGGTTCAAGTTGCTCTCTTTCCAGTAATGGCATATTTTTTACTAAGCTATTGACGCATTTGCCTTCAAGAAATGTGGCAATCCAAGTGGGGATGGCTTCATCTACCAGCATGTTAACAGTAAGCTCATTACCTTGTTGAGGTTCTGCTCCTTCACTCCATTCATAAAGTTGCGAGGTGTATAATCTGTCATCTTCTTCGGGGTTTGGGGCATTGTGTATACTCCAAACATACACCCTGTCCACATTGGTGGCATTGCCTAAAATACCAAGCACTGTGTCGATGGTTCTATCAAAATTATTGCTTTCTGTGAGCAATTCTTGAGCAGCTTTACTGGTAGCCGTAAGCAAAACATCTCGCTTTTCAAGGTTACGCATGGCCACTTCAAAGGAAAATCCCATATTATCATTGCGGCAAATTTGTAAAAGAACTGACTTTTCATCTTCCAAAGGATATATAACCTTGGCAAACATTTCTTGTTTTCCAATGCCATATTTTCCAAGCGGAAGTGAAGCAAAGCTTGCGGCATTTTCACCATTTTGTAATAGCTGAGTGTGAATTTTAATTATATGACTTAGGCCGGAAAAATGCGCCTTATAGGCACCTTCATTTAAAATTGTACTCCCGTCGCGCATAAGACCTTTGAAGCCAAGATGCTCAAAAGCTAAATTCCAATCCAAAAGGCAAAGTGTATTCTTATCTACAACTATATACGGGTCTTGGGATAGTTCGAATACTGTCTGTAAGCACGAAGATGATAAAACAATGTTCACAACGGTTCCAACCTTATAAATGTACGTTTTTAGAAAATAACCGAATAACTTTACTAGGGATTATATGACCAAGAATATTCTTTGTAAAGCAAAAATTGACTCTTATGGATACACTGATTAATTATTTTTCTGGGGGAAAACCTTTTGTGAACAAAAGGTTCTTCCCCCAGACCCCCTTTCCAAAAAACTTTCACGCGAATTTTTCTTACGAAAAATTCTTTTTAATGTCTTTTATTACAGGATGTTAGTAAAAAAACAATTTGTTTCGTTCTATTTTCAACTTGTTGAAAATAGAACGCGATAGGGTTTC
>CAYJJP010000122.1:0-6500 GCA_964370525.1 uncultured Desulfovibrionaceae bacterium
TTTTTATCATCCACGAGAAAAATAATCACGGTGGAAAGGATAAGTACGGCGCCAATCCAGCCAAGCGTGGAAAAATTTTCACCAAAAATACATAGGGCAGCTATCGTTGCAATAACCGGCTCTAAGGTTGCCAATACGGCTACCTTGGTGGGGTGTAAGCGGCGTATGGCTTCGCAATATGCCCAATATGCCACATATGTACAGATAAAACCAATGCCGATGATTGCGAGCCATGGAATAAGCCCAAAATCTAAGCGAAAGCTTGTAAAGGGCAAGAGGCAAAGCGCAGCAACCAAGGTACTGTAGCCGTATAGCGTAAATGGTGTATAGCGGCTTAGGAATTTTTTGCTCACCACATAATGAGTTGCGTATAAAAAACCTGATAGAGCACCAAAAAAAATACCAAGTAAGGGGAGGGCGCTTTGAGTGCTTTCCACGGCTGCTTCACTTGGGGCGGTTGAAAAAGAGATAAAAGCGCCGCCAAGAAGTGCTATGCCAATGGCAATGCCGGTAATGAGAGTAAAACGTAACCCAAAGAAGATACGAGCAAAAACCGCTACCCAAGCCGGAGCTGTATATAGTAAAACAGAGGCCAGAGCAGCTCCTCCTTCTTTCACGGCGTATTGATAAACAGCAAAGAATGTTGCTATGGAAAAAATTCCAAATAGGCAAAACATGCCAAAGTCTTTTTTGCTGTGCACATGGGCTTCTTTTAAGCAAAACGCATGTATGAATAAAAAGGTGCCGCCAATGAACGCACGCCAAAAAGCTACGTCCAGTGGCGTTAGCCCTGTATCCATGGCGATGCGCCCAAATATTCCCAAAAATCCCCAGCAAGCAGCTGCCACAAAAACAAAAAGATAACCGGCATAATTTTGCATTTCAAAGCCTCGTAATTTTAGAGAAAGCGTTGGCGAATTTTGGCTGCATAAAACAGTACCACTGAACATAAAAGGTCTTTATCGCTACTTTCTGTTGAATAAGCTCGCTTCTAGCAAATAAACCCGTTTGTAGCAAGAGTCGTGAGTGGCATTAATAAAAGACTTTAAGCAATGAATTGTGCAGAGGAGTTTTAAGCGAATTTACGAAGATACAAAAAATGCTCTAAGGGTTAGCCTTAGAGCATGGGAGATATTCAATTTACAATAAGCATCATAGACTTTTGTCATCGTCATTGCTTTTTGGACTTTCAGCAACCTTTTCATGTTTGTTAGCAGCAGCCTCTATGCTGTCTTTCTTGCTAACACATACATCTTTATGTATAAAATACTGTCCGAGGTTGGCATTGTCAGCTTGAGGGATTTGTAGACCAAGGCGCATTTCGTGATTCACGACGATGGGACCCACAAGGTTTAGGCTTGTTTCCTCGGGCTTTCCTTCCGGAACGGACACTGTAACAAGTACAGTCACTTGTTCTCGGGTGCGAATGCGTAGTAATTTTTCTTCCGCATCTCCAATTTTGATTTTATAATCGCGTAAAAATGAAAAAGGATCGCACACGAGCAAACCAACGCTGGGGTTGTCAATGCTTTGAAGTATGAGAAAAGGCGCGTCCGGACGCATCTGCAACAAGATAAACTCGTGTAAGCCTTCAAAGCCAGCCAGTCCCCGTGGAAAATAGATGACTTTATCTAAGTTTACGAGACGTAATCCAAGACGGGTTTGTATTTCTACTTCGTTTTTTCTTGCCATAAATTTGCCACCAACATAAGGTCTTCGTTACGAGTTTCTAGAGCGAGACGGTTCTCTTCCTTAACACGCTGATATACTTCCTCTCTGTAGACAGTCACATCAGCAGGCACGTCAATGCCGAGCTTGACCTGTTTACCTTGCAAGCTCAGCACCTTGACGCATATATTTTCCCCGATGTAAATACTTTCATTAGGGCGACGTGTAAGTATCAGCATAACAACCAGCTTTGAATATTACTTTAGTGTAATAGGTTTAGTTGAAAAAAAGTCAACATCATTATTGCTTATTATTACTTATTATATGTACTTTGTCAAATTTAATTGTAAAATCATGGATGATGACTGTAATACAGTGGAATAAGTCAATTCATCCTTGGCTAAATTATTTAAAAGTTCTGTTAAGTCAATGTCTTCTGTGTAGCTTAAACGTTCTTGGCGTTCTAATTTTTCAAAGTCTAACATATCGTCAGCTAGGTCTAAGCGATTAACTAAACCACCGACCTTTGTTGTCTGTGTTAAGATATGTTCGTGAGCCGCAGTAATGGTCACAAGACTTTCGGCAATACCGTTGGATTCATTATTTTCACAAAAGGCGATAAGTTGGCCCACTGCTTCAAAAATATTTGGTCCGGCTACGGTTTCACCATTATATTGACCGCCAAAAATATCCTTACCCACTTGGTTTACCGACACATAAGTATTTTCCATTACCTCATAGCCAAGCTCAGCACGGTCAGGGTGAATAATCATTTGGGTACCGGCATCAATAGTTGTCGTACCACCATCTTGCGAGCTGAGTTCCAAAAATCCACCGGGTACAGCCAGTGTGGCAGAGCCAGTGGGTGGTGTTGGCATTAAACTTGTGGATTTAACCCATGTTTGCCCATTGTCAGTGCTGTAGGAATAATTAATAACTGTGCCGGGAATATTTAAATCAGTAGCTTCATCCATGCGCACTACTGTATTTTGCGAGAAAATACCATGGGCGTTCAACGAAATATCGTTTGCCCCATTAAGCATATCCACACGGCGTGGTTGTAAGTCCATGCTAAAGTCTGCAGGCAATGTCTGAGATGTAGCATTTGACAAATCTAGCTCCACCGCCGATGCATTGCCGTTCGCGTCAGTAAAAGGAAGAAGTACCGTGCCGTCAGCAGGGTCCGGAGTTTTCCCTGTTTCGGCTACCCATGTAGTTCCACCGTCTGTGCTTGTACGATATTCTACCAGTGAGCCGGGTGTGTTTAAGCTAGCTTCAGCTGTAAGTTCAAAAAGCACATTGTCCGTTAAGTCAGCGCGCACATCCACTTTCATTCCGGGAACGCCGTTTTCTGTCACTGCATAGGCACTGCTATCGTTGTCGTCACCTTGGTAGGCCGCTGTTGGATAGAGATATATGAAGCTATCATCATCAGAAAGCAATGGATCGCTATCGTCTTCTAATTTCTCGGCAGCTTGCACCATGGTACCCGGCTGTAAATTCAAAGTGACGCCTTCCATGCTCAACGATGTTTGCCCGGCCGTCATTGTGCCCGTAGTCCAAGTGTCACCGCCATCCTTTGACCATTGATATCTAAGTGTATTAACACCAACTTCACCGTCTGTTAAAAAACGTACGGTCATGCTTTTATCTGCTTTGCCCGTTACCGTAGCTCCGGAAAGATCCATATCTTCATCGCGGGTTGTGACGCCCATGCTTTCTTCAAAGGCAGTGCCTTGATAATCATGCCCGCCAAAAACAGAACGGTCATTGAATTCAACATTGGACAGGTTGATTAAGGTGCCAAATAATTCTTCCAACTGGTAGGCAATCTGCTTTCTGTTTTCATCAGTCATGGTTCCTGTGGCTGCTTGTTCAGCCAAGGTTTTAATCTGCGCAATAGTGGTGCTAACTTGTTGCAAGGTTCCGTCGGTAAGCTCAAGCCAGCCACGCGCTGTATCAACATTTTCTTGGTACTGTGTAGTTTCGGCAATTTTTGCACGGCTATTCAAGACCATTGCTGTGCCTGCTGGGTCATCGGAAGGCTTATTAATTTTCTTTTGGGTGCCACCCTGAATGGTGGTTTCCATAAAATCTGCCAAACTTGTCTGCATATGCTTTAAATTTGTACCATAAATCATTGAGTTGGATATGCGCATATAACCTCCCTTAATCCCCTATATTAAATGCTTTTGTTGTGCGACTATTGCTTTAAGCCAAGTAATGTTTCAAGCATTTGATCTGCTGTGGTAATAAGTTTAGCCGCCGCAGTGTAAGCATGTTGAAATTTAATTAAATTTGCCATTTCTTCGTCAAGGTTCACGCCCGACACCGCTTGCTGTTGATTGCTCAAATCATCGGCAAGAGCCGTATTATATTCGGCATTGGTCTGAGCGGTGCGTGTGTCGGCGCCAACACGAGCAACCAGTGTACTATAAAACTCAGAAATACTCTGGTCGTTGGTTGTGCGCCATGGTGTTTCCATGGTGACGTTCTTGGTGAAAAGTTCGCCCACAGCATTGGCAATGGCATTGTCGCCGGGGTTTAATTCATTGTCACCGTTCACATAGCCTGCGTTGATACGCTGATGGTTGACGTGCAGCTCTGTATTTACAGCAATCGTTGTGGCATCATCTCCTTGAAAATATGTATTAATACCAAGTGCCGCCATGAGCCCTGAACTATCCTTGCCAATGGCAAAATCCAACTTGGGGTTGGCTGTGGGGTCGCTGGTCAAATTCAACTTCCCGTCCACGATTTCTGCGTTCAACTTCCCGGCATAGGTGGTATTTATGGCATCGCGCACATCTAAAAGACTCTGCGTGCTTGGGTCAAAATCCAGCTTAATGCTTTCCATGTAGTTTCTTGTGTCGGCATCATAAAAAAGGATTTCCACTGTACCGCTTTCAAGTCGGTCGTAATAGCCTAAGCCGCTTTGCGGCATACCTAAGGGAATGTTGGCATCGCCAACGGCTTCACTGCCGGCATAAAAATTCTGAAAATCCAATCCGGCGCCTTCGCTGTGCAATCTGTTTACTTCCCAAATGAGCGTCTCGGCAACGGCATTGAGTTCATCTTCATAAATACCGATATGATTATCACGCACATCAAAATATGAAGTTATGGTTCCGCCGGTGAGGCGTTGTTCGTTAACTACATTATTAAAATTGGTTTGCGGTGTAATGTTTTGTGGGCCGCGCGTGGGTTCGACGAAATAAATACCGCTTTTGGGCATGATTTCAAAGCGATCACCAACATTAAAATCATTCATTTCTGTAAAGGAAATCTTTAAATCATGCACTTGTACCGGGTCTATTTCGCCGTTGTTATCTACATCGGTGACGGTAAATAATTTATCTTTTCCGTCACTGTCGCGTAGCCAAGTATTGCCGCCGTCAAGGGATACTTTATATGATGGTGGAGGCGTATCGCCGACATTGCCGCCGGTGACCATTTCCACGGTATATTCATAGGCATCGGAGCCATCAAACATAACTTCGCCTTGATAGTTGGAGTCCGCACGTAAATTGTTTTCAGCTTGCGGGGCAAGGAATTGCAGCTCAAATGTTTCACCGCCTTGCACCAAGGGCATACCTGAACTTGTGCGCACCACAAACTCACCGTCTACAGTTGTTTCGGTGGTAACATCAAGTAATGTTGCAAGTTCACGCACAGCCACGTCGCGTTTGTCGAGCAAATCATTGGGATTGCTGGTGCCGGGTATGGTATTGCGTGCAATTTGCGTATTTAAATCAGCAATGGATTCGATAAGCTCGTTAGCTCTGTTCACATCCACTTCAATATTTAAATCCATTTGTTTGCGAATGTCGTTGAGATCGTCCATGCTTTGAGTCATGAGTAAACTCAAATTGTCCGAAAGACTTACAAGGTCTTGTCGCTTAGCCGGATCGTCGGGCAGTTGCGCAAGGCTTTCCCATGCATTAAAAAAATTAGTTAAGGCATCGTTAATGCCGGTACGATTAGACTCGTTGAAAATGCTTTCAACGCTTGCCATGGTTTGCATTTGCTCTTGCCAGCGCGCTGCTTCACCGGATTTATCAAGGAAGGATACTTCCACGAATTGGTCAAAACGGCGCAAGACTTGCGTTGCATTGACACCAAGACCTTGTGAACCGGGCTTTAAGTTTAATGCATACGCATCTTCAAGCTGCACATACTGCCGTGAATAGCCGGGAGTATCTACGTTAGCAATGTTATTACCTGTTGTGGCAATGGTGGATTGCTGTGCATTCAGCGCCGACTGCCCTATATTCATTAAGTGATTAATAGCCATTATAACCTCCCAGAAATCAATGCGGCTTCCGGCCTGCGATTGCCCATAGAGCCGCTCCTACAATATGTAAGGGCTGTCTTTGGGGTGATTTTTGAATGTAATTCATGCAAAAGGCGCTGGCGCTGGTCTAAAAGTGCCAAGGAGAGCTGAGCATTACGAGAAGCCGCTCGACCTGCCTTTTGTTCGCATTTGTCTATATCATGGTAAAGAATTAGAATTTCTTTGCTTTGCTCTTCGGGTAGAAGATCGGCGTATATTTTCACCTTACCGCCGTCCAGCATTTTTTTGATGGAAATTTTTTCATTGGCCATTTGCCGAATAAGTTCATGTATGCTCATTTCAAGCGAAACAACTTGCTCGGTCTTACGCTCACGCAAAAGGGCATATTCTTCCTCAAGCAAATGTACAAGCAATTTCATGGCCTGCTTTTGGCGATTTAGGGCTGTGCGTATGCGTCTATACATGGCTTTTCTCCGATCTAATATTGTGAGGAATTTTCTTCCTTTTTTTGGCCTCAAAGACTTTACAAGAGATTGTT
>CAYJJP010000123.1:0-6462 GCA_964370525.1 uncultured Desulfovibrionaceae bacterium
AAACTATCTTATCCCAACTGAATCAGATTAGCATCAACTCGAGCCGTTTCCTTGGCCATATGAATTGTATTTTTCGCCATAACTGTGGAAGTTTCTTCAGCTACAAGAGATGAATTTTTGCACTGAGTTTCGTCACGCCCTTCCACCACACGCCTAGAACTTCCAAGGCATTGGGTCAAGGATTTGAAAGTATTAATAGCTTTAATTCCCAATGATGTTATGGTGTTTGCGCAAATTTCCAAGGTGTTAAACGTAGATTTAGCTTCAACGATATGCGTATGTGAGCGTAAAGCTTGCGCATGGATTTCTTCGCTCAGCACCTGCACGGCATTGCCGCCATGCAGGTTTAAATCTTGATCGGACTGAAGCGTAAGGCTTCCTTTGCAGCTAATGGTACTGTTATGCGGCAGGCTGACGCTGGACATAGCGCAGGCTTGTTGCACCAGCACCGATAAGATCATGTATTGACCGCTTTCAAGATTTGCCACCAGCACAATATCTTGTTCTTGCGGCTCTAGAAGGCAGCTTGCAGCAAGGCTTGCCATGTGTAAAGCATTGCCTATTTGCACTTGATAGCATTCTTTTTGGTTTACATTGACACCGGTTAAGCTAAATATTTGCTTTACGCCGGCAGTGTGTAAGCTGGCTTCAGAAGCATAGTCGATTTGAGCGGTATTTGACATAAGAAATCCTCTATATAAATTATACGTCTAAGTTACGAGTTTTGCGCAAAAGAAAAGATTCGGCGACAACGCGATCAGGGTCAGGTGACATGAGCATTGTTTTTTTACTGTTTCCGTAGTTGGTGTCGATTTCCACAGCCTTATGGAATTGAGCTAGATACAATGTTGATGCTTCAAAATTGCTTTGACTAAGGTCTGCATATGAAAAATCGGCATGAGCCATTTTAGCATTTCTAAAGTCAGATTCACGCAAGCAAGCTTTTTGGAAGTGACAATAGGTAAAGTCTGTTTCCATGCAATTGCTCCCCACCATATTGCATTCGTTAAAAATGCTTTGCTGAAAATTGGCGCGTGATAAGAGTGAACCATGCAAGTTTGCGCCTGTAAACATGGAGGCAACGGACTGTGCCTTTTGTAAATTGGTACCCTTCATGGACGCATTGGAGAAATTGCACATGGGTAGGGTGCAACCTTCGAAATTAGCATAATCAAGGTTTGCCCCGTCAAATTGTATGGTACTCATATTAATGCCTTCAAAATTATAGCCGCTAAAGTCGCATTCTCGGAAAATAACTTTTTCAAGCTTGGCATCAGTTAGTTTAAGCGTGCGTAAGTCCATATTTGACATTACAGCACGAGTGATATCTGCTCCAATAAAGTTTAAGTGAGCACAACTGGCTTTTTGAAAAGAGCACTGTAAAATAGTAGTATTTTGAAAGGATGCACCCGTTAGTTCGCACTCGCTCATGGAAAGCATTCGAATATTACTTCCTGAAAAGTTAGCACCGCTCAAGTTACCTTTATCGAGCATGACCATCATCATTGTCGTGTCAGTAAAATCTGCTTGAGTAAAGTTCATTTCAAGCCATTGCACGGAGTCAAGGTTGCATTTATGAAAGCTTGCACCGGTGAAATTGCATTTATCAAAACCTGTTTTGTTCAAAACAGCCTTAGACAAATTAGCGCCGGTAAAATCAACGCCTTCAAAGCGTCCTCCGGTTAAATCGCAGCCGGATAGGTCAATGCCGCGTAAATTTTCACCCTCAACTGTAATGTTTTGTGACACCATCTCAAGAATTTTGTCGCGTAATGTATCCAAGTACGTCCTCCTTGCCAGCCAAAATGGTCTTTTTCAAATTTACGCCACTAAGTTTGGTGGCAGGATCTATACGAATTTTATGAATATTAGCAGAAAATAAATTACTGCCCGTAAGGTTTGCAGAGTTTAAGCGGCTTTTGAATAAATCGCCGGAGTTAAAGTTGCTGTAGGACAAATCTGCTTGGGTTAAATCGCATTTGCGAATGCGACAACCTGCTGCTTGTGTGCCATCAATTTTTACAGCTGTCATATCGCAATTGCTAAAAAGTGCATTATCAAGCCTTGCTCCATAAAAATCTGCACCGTTAAAGAAGCTTAAGCGTAAATTGGCGCTGCGCAAATCAGCGCCCTTAAAGTCTGCTTCCGAGAAATCTGAATAGGCTTCTGTATTTACTTTCTTCAAATCTGCGTTTTTAAAATTCACCTTCATGGCTTTACTTTCTTGGAACAAGCATTGATCTAAGGTTGCCTCTTCAAAGGTTGCATGGGCAAAATCGCATTTAGAAAAAAGACATTTAAACGCTCTGACTTTTTCAAAATTAGCACCGGCTACAATGGATTCAGTGAAATTACATAAAGAAAGTAATGTGTTATTGAAAGTAGCGTCGGTCAGAATTGAGCTGGCAAAGTTTGTCAACTTTATGTTTGCTTGGTCAAATTTTGCATTGGTGGCATCTACGCCGTCAAATAGCGGTAATTCCATGTATGCTGTACGAAAATCACTTTCAACAAAGCAAGATTGATCAAACGTACCAAGCTTAATGGTGGCTCCGTGAAATGTTGTGCGTTTGAAGTTAGCCTTGCTGCCCAAAATGAGCAAGAAGTTGGCGTTGTCAAAGCAACAACCTTCAAAGTTAGTTTCATTGCACATGGTCATATTAAAATTAGCATTGCTAAAGTTAAGGCCGCTTGCATCAAGCTTGCTAAGATTTTTCTGTGTAAAATCCTTAGTGGTTGCAAGGATATTTTCCACATCATCACGGGTAAGTGGCTTAATGACATTGGGGTCAAAGCCCGCTTTATCGTATGCTTTTTGAATTTCTTCCGGTATTTTGCCTTCCTTAAGATCCTTAATTTTTTTCATTCCGTCTGCGTGAATTTTATCAAGCGGCAGCAATTCATTTTCAAGCTCAAGAGTTTTTTTATCCGCTGCATCCAATTCCTTAAGTGTTATAATTTTGTTTTGCTCTGACATGCCGGATTTATTGATAACATCTCGTAATTCAGCGTTTTGCTCCTTAATATATTTAAACGCACTCTCTACGGGCGGCTCTTTTGAGGGGGCAATTTTTTGCGGAGCAGGTGCTTTATCAAGGCACTCCTTGGCCTTATCTATTTGGCTCTTGCTTGCCCCGTTTTCTTTCATATTATCAAGGAAAACAGTCTTAAAATTATTGCGCGCATGCTCTAACTCCTTAGCCGGGTCAGGAAATTTACTCCGTATGTCGGCTTCAAGTTTTGTTATCCTTCCTTTCAAATCGGCTTCTGTAAGAAAGGGAAAATTCATCTTAAAGCCTTTGAAATCATCGCCTTCCTTGGGCAAAATAAATCCAAACTCATTTTCTTTGGCCATAGCCGGTGGCAAAACTTCCAAGACCAAGGGGCGCAAAGTCTTTTCGTTTTCCATTAATTCAAAGACATGTGAGCATTTTTTCGGAAGATATACAGCTACTGCCGTGGGATGTTTCTCTTGCCATGCACTGAAAATATTTTTCCCTTCCGGATTTAAGTCAAGGTTGGGGAGTAGTACCACCAAGGGTACGCCTTCAGTGTCTTGCACTTGGTCAGGTTCTTTTGCTGTATAGACGTGGCAAAAGTCGCCCACTTCTTGTTCTGCAAAAACGGAAGTAAGGTCGTCCGGGCAGGCAATGATTGCGCCATCGGGATAGGACGGTGGCAGGGAAAGCTGTTTATCTTCTGAGCCTTGAGCAATAACGACGGCTTCTTCGTTGAAGATAAGCGAAAAGTCCGGATCGGAATTTTGATTTAGAGGATATACGGTCAGGCTGACAAGGGTTTTACCTTCAAAGCGTGGCAAAACAAGGCCTTTTGGCAAAACTTGGTTGGGCAGTGCAGGGCTTTGTTCAAGTCCCCAATCCTCGGCAATGAGGGTATAAGGCTTGTCTAAGACTCCTAGCCATGCATTTTGAATGGTGGCGTGATCTAAGCCAATACTTTTTAAATATTGCAGTGCAATATCATCGCGTATTAATTGGCGACGTGCCTGAATAACTAGGCTGAATCCTGCATCGTGCCAAGGGTTTATGGAAATAGGACTTTCCAACAATTCCTTCATCTGCATTTTCTTGGCCGAGTCTATGAGCTCCAGAGT
The DNA here is from genome assembly GCA_964370525.1 of uncultured Desulfovibrionaceae bacterium. Taxonomy (GTDB): domain Bacteria; phylum Desulfobacterota; class Desulfovibrionia; order Desulfovibrionales; family Desulfovibrionaceae; genus CAYJAD01. The sequence continues at coordinate 4,115 of CAYJJP010000123.1, forward strand.
TTGTGGTAAGTCCTTTTTAAAATTTGAATCGCCGGGCAAATTTACTGAAAATTCCTGTGCAGATTTTTTCTGTTCATTTATGCAATTTAATACAAAATCATCGGTTTTTGCAACAGTCTTTTGCGCATGGCTCACCATTTCAGCAAGATTTTTTTCTTGACCGGCGATGTTTTGATGCATGGCAGTAAAATTAAAAGCATTGAGGTTTACAGCATGCCCCAGCTCTTTTTTTAAGGTACTTACGGTATTTTCTAACGTTGCCAAAGTTTTTTTGGATTCATTAAGAGTTTTTTGACCACTAAAAGCTATATCATCGATACTAAAAGGCATGATTGGGTTTTCGTTCAAAAAATCTTTTTTAACCCTTTCAAACGCTTTAGGAACACCACGCAAAAGTTTGACAACCTTTGTAGCAGCTGCTTGCATTTCAGGTGATGGAGTAACGTCAATATCTGTCGGAAGATGTGCACGACGTTTCAATTCATCACTATAGTGCTCAAGGCTAAGCGGTGTTGTGTTTTGATTTTCGGTGGCAACCAAAACGCGTAATATGTCGTCCATCTCATCATCTACCACCGGCAATAAGCCTCGATAAATGACAAATGCTCCCATAAGATCCGGCAATAGCCACACTGTATCACAGTGCATGGTACACTCACGAAACAGAGCTTTTGCGTCAAGATCTTTGGCGTATGGAAGTAGTACGGAATCCTTAGGTGTTTTCGGCACAATTTTTTTGCCCAAGTGATGTTCTCTTGTGCCATCAAAGGGGGTGAAATGCTCTGCTGTGGTTATAAAGACGCGTATGTTTTTTTCGGGAAGCTTGCTGTGTATAATAGGGTAATCGTGGTGCATTCCTTTAATTTCAATGCTTTCGTTGCCCTTAAAGAATGTACCCTTGCCATTTATAAATGGCAAACGCTGTTCTTTTTGTGCGCTATAGAAAAATTCTGCATCAAAATCTTCCGGAAATTCCGGTGCAATATGATCTACCCAGTGTTGATTGTATGTGCCGGAAAGCTTACGCCGCATGGGATTGTCAAGCCCAATGGGAAATGGGCAAGAAGGAAAGATGTTGTCATCTTTTTGCAACATGAGTTTTTTTGGGTCTTCAATGTTTGGCACAAGCGTATTACTTTTATTTTCTGCATCCAATCCTTTACCAAGGTGATTGGCAGCAAAATTTTCGCCGCCGAAGGCTTTTTCCCATATAAGTGGTTGACTTTGAAAGGGAATGGGGTCTGTACAATCTCCGGTATGATGACGTTCTCTATCTCCAAATATGGCGAATTTGCGTTCAAGTGCGCCAACTCTAAATGACGCTTCCATGGCAGGCACCAATGCCTTGCGTGGCGTTCGGCAAAATCCTGCCACCAAAACCTCGCCGCTGGGTTTAGGAAAACAATTGTCGAGGTTTGGAGCTTGACCAAGGTCTGCAAAACATTGCGGAGCTTCGTCCCAAAAGCTTTGTTCACTGCGTAGCGAGCTAGCGCCTCCGTTTGGGTCAAAACCCACATATAGGCCAACACAAGTCATAAGGTATCTTTTTTTCTGCCAAGTGAAGGGGTGCAGGGTGACGCTGTGTTCGGTATCTTTGTATACTTTCATGTGCAAACCTATAATAATAGCAATTTTAAATGATAATTGTGGAAGCGGCCATGGTTGTGGCACTAGTGGATAATCCGGTCATTGTGGTAGCGGTAGTAAAATTGTTGGCTACTGCCATAGCATTGCTAAGTGCTGTTTTTTTAGCTGATACCACAGCTTTTGCACTAGTCATTTCAGCCTCAGTCGCAGTTGCAGCAATGCTACTTTTTAAAGCTTTTGCTTCAGCGAGCTCAGCAGTTGCAGTAGTAACTGCTCCGTCAATCTCAGCTTTATGTGCTGTAAATGCGCTGGCAGAAGCGTCCATCTTATTGACAACTGCTGTTACATGGGACAGATGCGTTGCCATTTGGTTGCGCTGTCCTGCTAACTCAGATTTAAGGCCGTCTAATTCTGCTTTGACAGCAGTCGCCTTTATTTCGGATGCCTTGACATTGAAATCAGCATCTAACGCTATGGAAGTGTTTGAGCACTTTGAAACAGAAAATTTGGCGCCTATAAAAAAATCGAAGCAAGCTGCGAGTTTAAAGGCAACTGACGTTCCTGCTGAAACCGAAAGCTTATTGTTTACTTCAGCTTCAAGCGTCAAGAGCTTAGCTTTGGCAGCCATTTCTACAAATTTAGCGTTAGCATTACCGGATGTCCACACGGCTTCGGTTTTATATGGATTAGTGTCTTTTTTCTCTTTTTTTGCCATGATTTATTCCTTTCATATTAAATTGCTAACCTTGAGTTCTTATATG
>CAYJJP010000124.1:0-6445 GCA_964370525.1 uncultured Desulfovibrionaceae bacterium
AACTTGCTTTGTAAATACAATAAAATACGAAGCTTTCAAAATGCCGCTATTTTGCTTTGCGGTGACATATCCATAAAGCCAAGTCATCATAAAGAGGCTATTTTCACCGTCTAACTCATTAAGATGCTTACAACTCATTTGCGCCATTTCGATCGTGTCGTCCTTTGCCATAGCCACAGCTGCACCACAAAAGTACATTATCATAATAACAGCACATAACATGAATTTTACTTTAAAAAATAAAATGATTTTTTGCATGAATATTGGCTCCAAAATTTAAATCTACCTCTTATGAATTTTCTTTTTTAAGCTTTCGCTGATTAAGCCAAGCCTTGCCTCCCTCATAGACCAAGGGCAAAACAGATATTATAATAATGGCATACACAATAAGGCCAAAGTTTTCTCGTGCAAAAGGAGTATTCCCAAGGAAATAGCCTACGCTTACCAGCGAACCAACCCATATAATGCATCCTGTTACATTATAAAACAAAAAGCTTGCCGGACGCATCAGCGCAATACCGGCTACGAAGGGAGCAAATGTACGCACAATGGGTATAAAGCGTGCTAAAATAATAGCTTTTCCGCCGTGCAATTCGTAAAAAGCATTAGCTTTGAGTAAATGTGCTTTTTTTATGAAGCGTGTTTCTCGCTTAAAAATGGACGGCCCCACGTAGCGACCGATATTATAATTCACCGCATCCCCTATAATACCGGCAGCTAAGAGCACCGCCATGCTTTCCATATAGCCAAGCAAGCCGGCTCCGGCCACAACACCTGTAGCAAAAAGTAAGGAGTCGCCGGGCAAAAAAGGAGTTATTACAAGCCCTGTTTCACAAAAAACTATCAAAAACAAAATAGCATAGACCCACAATCCATAATCTTTCACCAATTCAAAAAGATGTTTATCAATATTCAAAATAAAATCAATTAAAAAAGTCACTATTTCCATACATTTTCCTACCTTAGCAAAACGATAAGTTTTTGCTTGCTTTTCTTACTATTTTTTATTAGTTAATTCAACACTTAAGTGAATTCACTTTCTTTTTAACCCGGAGAAAATGCATTCACTCCCAAAAGTATGGGAACCTTACGCACACTTTAACAAAAAGGCAACAATATGCTTCTCCCAACCCTTATAACCCTCAGTCCGTTACTTTTTGTGCTTATTCTGCTCATTATTTTCAAAATAAACGCAGATATTGCCGGACTATGGGGACTTTTACTCACTCTTTTATTGACCATTTTCTATTTTGACACAGCTATTTCTATTATCCCAAACATTTTGCTCGCCGGAAGTCTTGGGGCATTACCCGTTGGCTTGGTCATTGCCGCAAGCATTTTGCAAGTAACCATCATGGCTGAGAGCGGCGCACTGGCTCGTATTATTGCGCTCATCAAAACGCTGGCACCGCACCATAAAGCCGTGCAAGTTTTGCTCATCAATGTTGGCATTGGCATTTTGCTCACAGGGCTTGGGGCGGCCTCGGTGGCTATTTTCCCACCGCTTTTAATCGGGCTTGGGTACAGTGTTTTCGCCGCCATTTTGCTTCCGGCCATTGGCTATGTGGCCTTGTGTATGTATGCGCTACTTGGCATTCCGGCGGTAATTATGGCGCACTTTGCCGGTGCAAACTTACTAGACGCCGGCCTTGTTTTGGCCTCATATATGCCGGCAATTTCCGTAGCGGTAGCCTTTGCATGTCTGCATATCGTGGGTGGATTTTCGCTTATGTTGCGTGGATTTTGGCCGGCCATACTCGCCGGTTTAAGCTCAGGCTTCGTGGCTATTTTGCTTGCAAAAGTAGGCTTGCTCACCGTTACTGCCATCTTTGCCGGTTTAGCCATCATTGTGGTGCTTATGCTCTATGTTAAGCTAACAGGCGGCGTTCTCCAAGACAGAAGCATACTTACCCAAAATGATTTGGCAGCCGAACAGAAGTTCAGCATTCTTCGCGCAGCTTCCCCTTGGCTCGTTTTATTGGTTTTTTCTCTAATTATGAACACTCCTGCCCTACCCTTTTTTGACCTCATATTTAATAAATGGTCCATGCCGGTGGAAATTATTCCGAACAATCCGGAAAAATTGCGTCTTTTATGGCAAGCCTATACATGGGTACTCATAAGCACTTTCCTTTGCATTCCTTTTTTAAAAATACCGCGTGCAAATGTTGGCAAAATTATCGGCAAGGGCGTTCAAAGGGCATGGCGTCCACTGCTCGCCACCATTATTTACTTTTGCATAGCCTATTTAATGAACCATTCGGGAAAAAATGCACAGTGGGCACTTAATGAGAGCAATAACATGATTCTCATCCTTGCCAAGAGTGGCGCAGATCTTTTTGGTTCTTTCTACCCTGCAGCCACGCCATTTCTCGGTCTTGTGGCCGGATTTATTGGCGGCTCGGCTTCATCGTCGGTAGCCATGTTCACCAAACTGCATTTGGCTGTGGGAGAAACGCTTGGCGTATCCACCTTAAATCTTGCAGCCTCCAATGGCGTAGGCGGCGGTCTGGCTTCGGCCATATCCCCCTCAAAATTGCTGGGGGCAGCGGCATCCATTGACCAGCCAAAAGCGGTAAGCTCTGTCATGGGCTACGCCTTTGTGCTTACTTTTTTGATAACGGCAGTATGCGCTGTCATTACGCAGTGGATGTAATTAAAAAAATATAGATTAAATAATCCCCCTGCACATTTCATTGCGTAGGGGGATTATAATTCCAACTACAACTCAACAGACAGCACATCATACAACTTCGCATACATTTTCTCGCTTAATTGCAACTCTTCGCTTTTTTCCCAGCGGCTTATCGTACTAGAACTTACTCCGACAAGCAGAGCAAAGGCGCTTGCAGGCAAAGAATGTTTTTCACGAAATTTAGTAATATCATTACCGCAAAACTTCGCACTCTTACCCACTGATTGCTGAGCTTTAGCTTTTTTTGAAGGAGTTTTTTTACCAGAATTATTTTTGCTATTATCGCAAGAAGTTGTGGGCTGCAACATCTCCGCAGGAACTTCAGGCATCACACTGACATTGCTACCAAAATCAATATCAATACCAAACATTTGTCCAAGCTCGGCATCTTGCAGAGTTTTATCCGCAATATCGGCAACCTCATCCACAAAATTCAGATTTTGCGCCACTAATTCTTCGGCTTTGACGTTGCGTAGCACAAAGAGCATTTCCGGCTCTGAGTCTAATCGTCTGCCTATAGCATACAATGTTGCGGCAATATGCTTACACATTCCGGCAGAATCAGGACAAGAGCAAGAAAATTTTATATGCTTTGATATGGGGAAAAGTCCCAAAGTGGGATGACAAACATGTTGCATAACCTGCTCAGGAATCTTGCCTTGCAAAAGCTCGAGCACAGAAGCACCGTGTCCACTACACTCAGTACAAAGAGCTTTCCATATGTCGTCATTAAGAGGCTCTATATCTACAATAACTGTATACAATTTCGAACCACTCATCTTTGCGACAATGCGCCCTGTATCAATTTCCAAATGACACACACAACCGGCACGCACATAACTACGCCCCCGCTCAAGCCGATTGTTATAATCAGCATACTTTTCCAAATGCATGCACCAACTTTTTCCCCAAAACGTTTTGGCAATGGGTCCATTAAATGCTTCAACAGGTTGAACATTTTTTATAGTTTTTGTCAGCTTTTTAACGTGCTTTAAAGCTTTGGCTGTTCTTTCAGCTTTTGAAACATATTCCGCATAATAATACATAGCTATTCCTGTATAGTAATACTATTTACGTCAAGACTGACCAATTTCATAATTTCGTCATCATCCAAACGAGTCAGGTCAACCTCATTTCCACTACCTAGCACCTCAAGTGAAAGATGCTTTTTATCTTCTATAAGCTTATGAATTTTTTCTTCAATGGTACCGGTTGTAATACATTTATGCACCAGAACATTTCTTTTTTGGCCAATGCGGTAGGCTCTGTCCGTGGCTTGATTTTCCACAGCAGGATTCCACCACCTATCCACATGAATGACGTGGCTTGCCTGCGTTAAGGTCAAACCGGTTCCTCCTGCCTTAAGGGACAAAATAAAGAAGGGCGGCCCTGATTCTTGTTGGAAGGTGCTGACCAATTCTTGTCTTTTTTTAACCGGCACAGCTCCGTGCAAAATAAGCCCTTTTTGACCAAAAACGCTTTCCAACATTTGACTAAGCGGCGCAATAATCTCTTTAAATTGTGTGAATACCAGTACTCTTTCTTGCTTTTCGGCAATTTGTGTGCACAACTCAATAATTTGTTGAAATTTTCCGGACAATTTTGGGTCGTAATTAACATTGTCACCGGAAAAACCACCTGCTTGATGTGGATGATTACAAATTTGCTTTAAGAGAATAATGGTTTGCAAAATAAGCACACGTCGCCGGCCTTTTTCGTCTGGTAGTTCATCTAAGATTTGTAAATCTTGCACAAATTTCTTTGTAACACCCGTATAAAGCTTTGCCTGCTCCTTAGTCAAATGACAATAAGCTGCTATTTCTGTTTTATCGGGTAAGTCCTCGATAATACTTTTATCCGTTTTCATACGGCGTAAAATATAAGGAGAAATAAGACGACGCAACGGGGCAAAGCGTTCGGTACTTTGCGTCATATTTTTTACATTAGTTCCAAAAGTCTTTAGTGACCCCAACAGCCCGGGATTTATAAAATCAAATAATGCCCATAAATCCTGCAAATTATTTTCAATGGGAGTGCCGGTAAGGGCAATGCACGTTTGCCCCTTAAGTCGCCGCACAGCTTTGCTTTGGCGTGTTTGGGGATTTTTTATGGCTTGGGCTTCGTCGGCAATAATATACTTCCACTTAAACTGCGAAAGCCATGTTAGACGCTGGCACATACCATAAGTAGTAATAACCACTTGTACTTTTTTTAATTCATCTTGCAAATTTTCTAAGGTCATATCTTTTTTGGAGGTAACCGAAGAATGTAAAATCAATGCCTTAAGTCCCGGAACATGACGCTGAATTTCTGCTTGCCAATTACCGATGAGCGAAGCGGGCACGATAAGCAATGTGCATTCACAACCAGTTTGTTTTTTGCCAGTTTTTTTTGCCAAAAGCACAAAGGTAAGCACCTGCAATGTCTTGCCAAGCCCCATATCATCGGCAAGGCAAGCACCTAAGCCAAGCTTGGTTAAAAATTGCAACCACTGCACGCCTTGCACTTGATATGGTCGTAAAGTAGCTTTCAGTCCCTGCACTTTTTGCAAACAAAGCGTACTTTCTTGACGTGCGCCGTTAAGCAATTTTTTCAAGGTTTCGCCCGCTTCTATAGTTGACCAAGCATGAAGATTTTCTTCAAAATCCGCATCTTCACCGCCAGTCGGCATTCCGGCCAAAAGGCGCATACCTTGCAAAAAATTGATTTGACCTTTATCAACTTGTTTTTGAACTTTTTCCCAATGAGTTAATGCCTGTTGGAGCTTTTCCGTATCAAGCTCAATCCATTGATTTTTGAAAAGCACCAAGCCGGAAACATTGAGCGCAAGCAACTCTTTCAAGTCCTTTGCACTCAAATTTTCATCACCAAGGGCAAGGCTAATATCCATATCAATGATGGCATGTACCCCAAAACTTGTTTCTTTAGGTACCTCTAGGCGAGCTTGAACCCTTGGACGTACTCGCTTTTTCCACCAGTCAGGCATGTAAACACAAATACCACAGCTTTCAAGATTTGCGATGGAAAGCAAAATGTTATGTGCAATATGGGGAGGTAGCGAAACGGCTCTGTACACACTTTTATCATCAACCATTTTTTTAAGCCAATCATGCTCTTCCGCAGCGCGAAACAAGGGCATCAATAGCATCATAAGCATTTGATTGTCCTTGTTTTGTGCATATTGCTGTAAGGCATGTCCCAAGGGAATATGACGCAAGTCCCCTTTTTCATTAAGACCAATAGAATAGGTTGCCATAAAAGCAAAGGGATTTTCTTCGCTTATTTTATTTTCGGCTAAATGGAAAAATATACGTCCCACTTGCTGCCAATGTGGCGCATTATCTTTAAGAAATTGCGTAATGCTTTCGGCTGCTACTACAGTTTCCCTGCACCAATCTAGCAATTTGCCCCATAAATTCTGTAGCATATCCAAAGAAAGATATTCACCTCCATGCATGGGAGGCGCTGTATCCAGCCAAGTTTGCGCTTTGTCCGGCAGAGCAATATCAACAACCTTATTTAAATCTTGGACAGCTGTTTCATCAAGCGTCTTGCGTTGGCAAAGGCTCGTAAGACAAGCCTTGGCTATTTCTTGCCAAAAAAGCCACACGACCTCATCAATGGGAAGCAACTCATTTGCCAAGCCAAACCAGCGTTCTTGCCAAGGTAAAGAGCTGTCATCGCCAAAATGCAAAGTACCATGAGGAGAAAGGCGAATTTGTTGATAGTTTACTTGATTCATATATATTA
>CAYJJP010000125.1:0-6408 GCA_964370525.1 uncultured Desulfovibrionaceae bacterium
GAAGTAGTCGCAAAAGTTCCCCTTCCCCCCTCACAAAAAAATAATTAATCAGTGTTTCCTAAAAAACACAATAAATCCTTGACAAGCTGCGCTTAGCAGTGTACCGGTATACCGGTGTACAGCAATAATTTAGTTGTGAATTGTTGAAAAGATTTTTTGAAAAATAAATTATAAAAGTGGAGTATTTATGAAAGCAGGATTTATAGGACTTGGCATTATGGGTAAACCCATGGCAAAGTTGATGGTAAAAGCCGGTGTAGAACTTTATGTGAGCGATTTAAACAAAGATGCGGTAGCTGAACTTGTTGCTCTTGGGGCAAAGGAAGGCAGTTATGAAGACATAGGCACGCATTGCGATACTGTTTTTACAAATCTGCCCAATGGAGCCATTGTTCAAAGTGTTCTTTTTGGCGAAAATGGCCTAGCGCAATATTTAAAAAAGGGTACTGTTGTTTGTGATTTTAGCTCCGTGACCCCCACAGAAACAGCCACATGCTATGAAAACTTAAAAAAAATCGGTGTGGGTTTTGTGGACTCTCCCGTGAGTGGTGGTGAGCCCAAAGCCATTGACGGCACGCTGGCTCTTATGGTTGGTGGTGACGAAGCTGACTTTACTCATTTACAGCCCTATTTTGACATAGTGGGTTCCTCTGCTATTTTGACGGGAAAAAGCGGCAGCGGTTCTGTCACAAAGCTGACCAATCAAGTTATAGTAAATATGACCATTGCCGTCGTTTCCGAAGCCTTTGTTCTCGCCACAAAAGCCGGCGCAAATCCAGAAAAAGTGTACCAAGCCATACGTGGTGGCTTGGCTGGTAGTGCCGTATTGGATGCCAAAATTCCGCTTATTCTCGACAGAAACTTCGCCCCTGGTGGTAGAATTTCCATCAATCATAAAGACATAAAAAATGTTATGGCATCAGCACATGATTTAGACGTGCCCATGCAATTTACCAGTCAGCTCTTTGAAATAATGCAACACCTTAAGATAACGGGACATTTTGAAGAAGACCATGGCGGTATTGTGCAATATTTTGAAAAACTTGCCAATATCGAAGTTAAAAGACCTGAAAAGTAGAAAGTGCAGGAGTATAAAATAATGAAATACGGTGTCTGTACAACTATTGATAATTACAACATGCTTGATGCAGCAGGTTTTGACTACATTGAGCTGGCCGGAAATATCATTACAAAGCTTTCAGATGAAGATTTTGCGCATACAAAAAAAATCATCGAAACGGGCAGAGTAAAATGCTGCGGTTTTAATGCCTCTCTTCCTCCAGAAATACTGCTGTGCGGTAACGATTTTAATCTTGAAACTGCTAAAAAATATGTAGAATTACTTTGCAAAAGAGGTAGTGAACTAAAGATTTCTGCCATTGGCATTGGTTCGCCCAAGTCAAGGGCTTTTGCCAAGGGTGATTCTTTAGATGTTGCATGGTCGCAAGTAGAAAGCTTTATGAGCATGCTTGCCGACGTGGCGTTACCTTACGGCATTACAGTTATGTATGAATCACTCAATCATACCGAAAGTCAATTGGGTTTAAAAATTCGCGAAGGCGCTGATTTAGTCCAAAAACTTGGCAAAAAAAACCTCAAAATCGTGTTCGACATATATCATATGCATATGGAGCAAGAAGACTTTGCTGAGCTTGAATATGCTTTGCCCCATGTGCATCACGTCCACATTGCTGAGCGTGTGGGACAAGAAAGAAGATACCCTTCGGAAGATTTGCGCAGCTACTATAAAGAAGCTCTGAAAAGGTTAGTAGATTTTGGCTATACCGGGGCTATTTGTACGGAAGCTTTTGACGGTGATGTAAAAGAAGGCGCCTTGCGCTCTATTGCCTTGCTCAAAAGCATTGAGAGTGAAGTGACTGAAGAGCTCTCTAAAAGATAACAGGCTGGTGAAAAACAGCAGCCTGCCTAAGATTGATTTTTTGCAACAGGTTAATAAAGGGGAAAAGTATATTATGAAAAATACTTTAATGATTGGTTGTGTAGCCGATGACTATACCGGTGCTAGTGATGCAGCGTCATTCTTAATTAGTTTTGGATTAAAAACACTGCTATTTAATGGCATTCCCACGGGAGATATTCCTGAATGTAATGCTGTGGTTATTGCGCTAAAAAGCAGAACACAAGACACCAAGGAAGCTGTAAAAGACAGCATGGAAGCCTGTGAATGGCTTGTAAGCAAAGGCGCACAACATTTATATTTTAAATATTGCTCCACCTTTGACTCCACAAGAGAAGGCAATATTGGGCCCGTTCTTGACGCTATGATTGAGAAATACCAGCAAAAACACGTGGTAATATCTCCTGCTCTTCCGGTAAATGGGAGAAAAGTGAAAGACGGTATCTTGTATGTTAACGATGTGCCTCTGAGCGAGACTCATATGGCAAACCATCCGCTTACCCCCATGTGGACATCAAAACTTGCAGATCTTATGGAGCCACAAGGTAAATATCCTAGCCTTGAGCTCAACCATGAAACGCTGGAGAAAAGCCCAGAAGAAATCATGGCCATTGTGGAAGAATTTGGCAAGGATAAAGAGCATTTTTATATTATTCCCGATTACGTCAATGACGAAAATGGTGCAAAAGTTGCGGCCATGTTTGGCGGCTTTCAAGTGCTTAGTGGCGGTTCTGGTATTTTAGCGCACCTTTCAGAGCGTTATAAAAAAGAATTAAACACAGCAGACAGTGAAAGTTGCAGCTTTACAACCTCCACCGAAGGAAGAGGTTTAGTGCTTTCTGGTTCTTGCTCTAAGGCCACCATGGCGCAAATACTTGATTATAATGCCAAGGGACATCCCACAAAAGGGCTTGTCTATGATGACTTGGCCTCTGGTAAAGTGACTGTTGATTCGCTTTGGAGCTTTATTGAAGAGCATAAAGATGAAGAAGTTTTGATTTACAGCATGGGGCCTTTTGAAAATGTTTCAGCCATTGCCGAAGACCAAAAAGCCATTGTGGCAGCAACCTATGAAAACACCTCTGCTGAACTTGCCAAAAGGGCTGTGGATGCAGGTTTTACACGCATTGTTATTGCAGGTGGCGATACTTCCAGCGCTGTGGCTCAAAAGCTTGGTTTTGATGGTTTTGAAATTGGCGAAAGCGTTGCCCCCGGTGTACCTGTGATGATGCCTCTTTCCAATAAAAATGTGCGCATTGTATTAAAATCAGGAAATTTTGGTCAGGAAGATTTTTTTGAAAGAGCTCTTAATCTCACTAAAAGCCTCGCAGATATTAACAGTCAATTAGATGAAGCCATCTTTGTCGCACATAATTTATTTGCAAGAGGAAAAGTAAGTGGTTCGTCGGCAAATATGAGTGTTAAAATTGGCAAACATGTCTATATGACTGGAACCGGAACATGCTTTGGTACACTCAAAAAAGAAGACTTTGCCATTCTTACAGCAGACGGTGAATATGTCAGCGGAGTAAAGCCTAGTAAGGAACTCCCCCTTCATCTTATGATGTATCAAAAAGATGAAAAAATACGCGCTGTTTTACACACGCACACTTTTTATTCCACCCTATGGTCATGCTTAGACCATGCGCAAAAAAGTGACTGCGTACCAGAATACACCCCTTATCTAAAAATGAAATTGGGCACAGTGGGGCTTGTCCCCTATGCCAAACCGGGTACTGAAAGCTTATTTCAATCATTCAAAAATGTTATTAACAATAGCGACGGTTTTCTTTTAGCAAATCATGGCCCTCTTGTGGGCGGAAAAAGTGTGCTTGATGCTTTTTATTGTCTGGAAGAGCTAGAGGAAAGTTGCAAAATAGCATGGGAGATTGAAGGTCGCTCCAAACAAGCTCTTTGTATTCAAAAGTAACATCGCACTGTTACATGATGAATATTTGTAAAGGCAAAGTTGCGTTCTGTGCATGGAGAACATCACCAAAAAACTCTGCTGCCCTGCTCTGCCCGGATCTGCCCGGCTCTGCAAGGACAAACAGCAGAAAATACTGAAAGTGGCAATGGATAAAATATAAAAACTTATTGTTTTAAAGGACAGGTATAATTATGGTTTACGGATTAGATGGCATGACAATGTTTTTGGGCTTGATTGTGGGTATTTTATTACTTATTTTTCTCGTTCTAAAAACTAAAGTACAAGCATTTCTTGCTTTAATATTGGCTACTATTTTTGTGGGTATTGTAGGTGGTATGCCCCTTGCTACAGTGACTCTGGAAAATGGCGCAAAATTTGGTATCCTTCATTCTATCACAACAGGATTTGGCGGAACCTTAGGTAATATTGGTATCATCATTGGCTTTGGTGTGATGATGGGGCAAATTTTTGAAATTTCAGGTGCGGCAAAAAGAATGGCCTTCACCTTCCTCAAACTCTTTGGAAAAAAGCGCGAAGAAGAAGCCCTTTCTATCACAGGATTTTTAGTGTCCATCCCCATTTTCTGCGATTCAGGCTTCATTGTGTTAGCCCCCATTGCCAAAGCCATTTCGAAAGTAACAAAAAAATCGGTTATTGCCCTCGGTGTTTCCCTTGCTGCCGGCCTTGTTATCACCCACTCCGTAGTACCGCCAACTCCAGGGCCCTTGGGTGTTGTAGGTATTTTTGGCGTTGATGTGGGTCAATTCCTTATTTTCTCCATCTTGCTTGCCATTCCCATGACAGCGGCTTGTATTTTGTATGCACGTTTCTATCTTGCTAAAAAATACTACCATGTTGTTAATGATGATGGCGACATTGAAGTTAGATCTTATGAACAGCCGGACTATTCCAAAGTTCTTGCCATGGACGAATCTGACATGCCAAGCACTTTAATGTCTTTCTTACCCTTACTTGTTCCTATTGTTCTTATTCTTGTCAATACCATCGCTACTGCGCTTGGATTTACAAAGGGTGCCATGGAAATGGTCATCTTCCTAGGACAGCCCGTAGTGGCCGTAGGCATTGGCTTACTTCTTGCTATTGCCACTTTGGCACGCAAGTTTGATAGAGCGAAGGTGCTTGAAGAAATGGAAAAAGGCATGGCAGCTGCTGGTATTGTTATGCTCGTGACCGGTGGCGGCGGCGCCCTTGGTCAAATTATTAAAGACTCAGGCCTTGGCAACTTCATGGCCTCTGAACTTTCACAAACAGCCATTCCTATTATTCTTTTGCCGCTGGTTGTTTCCACTGCCATGCGTTTTATTCAAGGCTCTGGTACTGTCGCCATGCTCACAGCAGCAAGTATTACGGCTCCCATTATTCTTGCTGCAGGTGCAAACCCTGTACTTGGTGCATTGGCTTGTTGTGTTGGTTCTACCTTCTTTGGCTATTTCAACGACAGCTATTTCTGGGTTGTCAACAGAACATTAGGTATTTCAGAAGCCAAAGACCAATTAAAGGTTTGGTCTGTTACTTCTACCATTGCTTGGTTGACTGGCTCCATCATTGTTGTTGGGCTTAGTTTTATTCTCTAATTTAAAACCATAACTTTTGCAAAAAGGCAGAGTATCCACAAATACTCTGCCTTTTTGTATGAGAAATTTGTCTATACTTTTTGTTTAAAGTATTATATTCAATACGTGAAAATAGTAACAAAATATCCTTTCTAGTGAGTTTTCATGCAAATAACAAAATCTCTACAAGTGCAAGCATATGAACATTTAAAAAACATGATTTTAAATGGCGAGTTATCGTATGATACCATATATTCCGAGACAAAAATGGCTCAAAATCTTGGAATTTCAAGAACTCCCATGCGTGACGCTATGCAATATTTATTACAGGAAAAATATATAGATATTATACCTAATAAAGGTTTTCGCCTGCACAAAATGACCATGAAAGATTATATTGAAACTATACAATTGCGAAACGCCATTGAGGGGTATTGCGCAAAAGAATTAGCTAAAGATTATAAAAGTTCAAAAGCCCAGAAAACATTTGAAAAATTACATAAAAACTTGAAAGAACAGTACGCTTTAATTTTAGGAGATATTAACACTTTCTTTGAAAAAGATATATTATTTCATAAAATCTTAGTTGATTATCAAAAAAATACTGAATTTTCAAATATATTTAATAACTATGCGTATAGAGTGCGCACTTCGGCACTTGCTACGCTTCAACAAGAAGGACGAGTAGAAGAAACATATAAAGAACATCTACACATCCTAACATACTTAGAGCAAGGAAATGAACTGATTGCATATAATAATACTGTCTACCATTTAAACAAATCTAGGGATATTTTGAAAGAAATCTACAAATAATAAATAAGGAGAGTCTTTAAGAAACGCTGATTTATTATTTTTTTGTGAGGGGGGAAGGGGAACTTTTGCGATTACTTCGAGTTTTTGGCCAAAAGCTTCCGCGTTGCTCTCGATATCCGTAAGGCTCGTTCCTCGCCTAACGGCTACGCCTTCGGCGCCCTTTGGGTCGG
>CAYJJP010000126.1:0-6394 GCA_964370525.1 uncultured Desulfovibrionaceae bacterium
CTGTCGGGATGAGCTAATAAAAACTAAGAGTAGGGTAAGAGTTTGAAAAATAATAGTATTTCTGTTGTTGCTGAGTTAAGGCAAAAGCCACAAAAAGTTATATGCTTTTGCAAATTAAATCAGTATTAAAAAAAATTTCATTTCCTCCTTAGAGAATTGTAATTTTCAATTTATTGAAAATTACAATAATTAAAGCGTTTTGAGGGGAAGGGAGGAGTGTGAGGGGGGAAGGGGAAGCTTTTGGCCAAAAACTCGTAGTAGTCGCAAAAGTTTCCCTTCCCCCCTCACAAAAAAATAATTAATCAGCGTATCCTTAATTGCCAAAACGTCCTGAACCGTGCCCCATGCGGTTGACATCGGCATTTTCAAATGAGTCCAGCGTATACAGACGAATTTTATTGCTACGCGGAAATTCTCGTTTGAGTAGGGTTTTGAGCAGACGCTTGATTTTTTCTGCGGTGAGGTTTTCCCATGACTCTTGGTGAAAGCCGCGCTCGATAACGTTGAAATTATCAGATCCCGTGCAGATGATGGCTACGGAACGATTACGCTTAAATGTGCGCATGTCAAGGCATTGTCCTTTTTGCAGCTTGGCAAGGCGCTCCATGACTGTGGGGATAATTGTGTTTTTGTCGTTCATGTTTTTATGTTTGGTAATATGTTGATTTACCGGGAACTCCCTCCGTCAGTTTAGTAAGCAATGGCGGTGCGCCAGCTTAAAAGCCCCCCTCCTAGAGGGGGGTGGCACGAAGTGGCGGGGGGAGCATTCCCAATCACAAAATCTTACTCATTCAGCGCTCGTCCCACGTCCTCAGGGTTGCCTTTTAAGGAAGCGGCGTTTTTTGCCAGTATATCGCAGCGTTCATTTTCGGCGTGACCGGCATGGCCTCGTACCCAATTAAACGTAACTTTATGTTCTTTGAGCAATGGATACATTTTCTGCCATAAGTCTTTGTTTTTCACAGGTTTTTTGTCGGATTTAATCCAGTTTTTCTTCATCCATCCGTACAACCATTTTTTTTCAATGGCATTACATACATATTGTGAGTCAGAAAAAACTTGCACTTTGCAAGGTTCGCTTAATTTTTGCAATCCCTCAATAACGGCCAGCATTTCCATGCGGTTGTTGGTGGTATTTTTAAAACCGCCTGAAAATTCTTTTTCATAATCAATGTCTTGCAAGCGCAAAATGCACGCCCAGCCGCCATTGCCCGGATTGCCAAGGCAAGAGCCATCGGTAAACAATTGTACTTCTTTCATTTAAAACTCATAGCTCAGTGCGCCAAACAAAACCGTGGCCTGTTTCGTGCTCTAAAGCGTGTATCTTATAGGTGAGGGTGAATTTAAGGTTTCACCGAAAATATCAAATCCAAGTCCGCTTTGTGTTTATGTGTAGATATATATTTTACACTGGAAAACTATATTTAAAAATAATTGTGCAGAGGTCTTTTTTTGTATAGAATATCCTACGGTGTGCGAATACTCTAAAATCAAGCGCAACGCAATATTTTATTCTGTGCAAAAATGTCTACTTTGCGCCATATTTTTTCAAGATTTCAGCATTGTCTTGATGTTTACCTTTTTGCGCATAATAAAGAGCTGTTTTACTGCTTTTATCTTGCATGTTTACGTTCGCCCTGTGTTTGAGTAAAAATTCAACCACGGGCGCAGGCTGATTGTAAGCTGCATACATAAGCGCACTTGCGCCGTTATTTGCCGTGGCGTTGAGCCTTGCACCGTGCTTGAGCAATAATTCCATGCAGTCTATGTGTCCGCGCTGCGCCGCCAAGATAAATGCGGTCAGCCCTTTATCATTTTGCGCCTCCACTTGTGCTTTATTTTCCAGCAAGGTTTGAGCGGCTTTGACTCGTCCGTTATATACAGCCCACATGAGTGCGGTCCATGCTTTTTCGTCCTTACTTTCTGTGTCGGCTTTGTGGTTGATTAAAGTTTGTATACTTTGCGCTTTACCTTCACTACCGGCAAGCATGAGTGCTGTTAAGCCTTGATTATTCTTACTATGTATGTCGGCCTTGTGTGCCAATAAAAGCTCGACTGCCTCATTTTGACCGCTGGCGGCAGCGAGCATAAGTGCGGTATAACCGACATTATTCTTGGCGTGAATATCCACTTTGTTTTTAAGTAAAACTTCAATAACTTTAAGCTTACCATACTGCGCACCATACATAAGCGGAGTAAAGCCTTCCTTACTTTTTACATGCTTGTCGGCTTTGTGGTCAATGAGCATTTGAATGATGTCGTCATGTCCCCTAAAGGCAGCAAGGGTGAGGGGAGGCATATTCATAAGGCCAATACCATTAAGGTCGGCTTTGTGCGCAATGAGTAAGAGTAGGGCGTCCTTACGCCCATTGGCAACGGCATAATCAAGGGCAGTACCGTTACGATGGTCTTTGGCGTGAATGTTCGCACCTTTTTTAATAAGCTCTTGCATACGCACGGTGTCGCCATACTCGGCAGCTTCAAAAAGTGTTTCACTGTGACTGCTTGGGGGCAAAAGCAGTAAGGACAATATACAGCATACATAAAAATAATAGCGCATGGTATTGCTCTCTCCTTTTGTGAAAAATTGATTCTTGCAACGGACTGTTATCTGTATTTATTCTTGAATTGTTATAAAAAAAATTCATTTTGTCCAGCAAATTTATGGGAATTGTCTCACGGCATTCTAATTTAGTAGAAAATCCTTGGGGAGGGAACTTTTTGAAAAAAGTTCCCTCCCCAAGACCTCCACCCTCAAAAACTTTTCACGCGTAATTTTTATTTGTTTCGCAAAAAAAAATTACTTTAGGAAACGCTGATTAAATAAAAAGTTATATGCGTTTGCAAATTAAATCAACATTAAAAAAGCAAATTTTCAATTCATCCTCAGAGAATTGTATTTTTCAATTTATTGAAAAATACAATAATTAAAGCGTTTTGAGGGGAAGGGGAAACTTTTGGGCTTTGGCAAAAGTTCCCCTTCCCCCCTCACAAAAAAGTTATTAATCAGTGTATCCTTTAGTCAGCACTGAAAAAGATAATAATGACTTAAAATAAAAATATCAGATTATTTGTGAGAAATATAGTCAATTCAGTTGAAAGCACTATCAATTCTTTGCAGATAAACATCCTTAATAAAAGTTAATTTTCATTCTTTGTTGTTATTGTTTTAACTGAAACTACTATAAATGAAGCTTTTTTCGAAGAAAAAAGCGTAAAGCGCGTTTTGAGGGGGAGTTTGAGGGGGAACTTTTTGGCGCCAGCAAAAGTTCCCCCTCAAAAAAAAATTGAAATTAGAATGCCGTGGAATTGTCTGATGGAAATTTTATTTTTCTCAAAAAATATCTTGACAAAAGCCATCTTTTAACAGTAAATCTCTCTTCCCTTGCTCATACAAAGTATGGGCCAATATGACCGAAAGGAGTGTCAAAAATGAGAACGTATGAAACTTTGCTCTTGCTCTCTCCCGAGCTTGCAGCAGAAAACCGTGAGAGTGTCATCTCTGCTTTAAGCGCCATTATTGAGCGCGAACAAGGCAAAATGATACTTGTGGACAGTTGGGGTATGCGTGATTTAGCCTACCCTGTGCAAAAGCATATGCGTGGCTACTATGTACGCCTTGAGTATGCAGCTCCGGCAGCTTGCATTGCTGAGCTCGAACGTAATATTCGCATCACCGATGGCATTTACAAATTTGTCACCGTGAAATTAGCTGATGCAGTGACTGAAGCAGTTGCTGAGAATGTCACAGAGGGGGTCGAATAATGGCTTTTAAGAAAAAATTTGCACCACGCCGTAAATTTTGCCGTTTTTGTGCGGACAAAGAATTACCTTTAAACTACAAACGCGTGGATATTTTGCGTGATTTCATTACCGAACGCGGTAAAATCATTGCTCGTCGCATTACCGGCACTTGCGCCCAACACCAACGTCACCTTACCACTGAAATCAAGCGTGCTCGTCAGATGGCTCTGCTCATCTACACCGCAACGCATGATAGCACTGTTAAGAAAAAAAGCATGATATAAGGGGAGTGTAATTATTATGAAAATCATTCTCCGTGCCGATGTAGAAAATCTTGGAAAAGTAGGCGATGTGGTTTCGGTGAAAGCCGGCTACGGACGTAACTACCTTTTACCTCAAAGGCTTGCCATGGTTGCCAGCCCCGGTAACTTGAAAGCTTTTGAACTCGAACGCAAAAAATTGGAAGAAAAAATGTCTGCCATGCGTACCGATGCTCAAGGTATCTTGGAAAGACTCGAAAAGCTTGATGTTATCATCAAAATGCGCGTTGGTGAAAACGACAAACTATATGGCTCCGTAACAACTGCCCTTATCCAAGAAACCTTGGAAAGCCTTGGCGTTGAAGTTGACCGCCGTCGTATTTTACTTGATGCTCCCATCCGTGTACTTGGTGATCATGAAGTGCGTGTACGCCTTTTCGCCGGCGTTATTGCCAATGTGATTGTGAAAGTTCAAAGCGAACAACGCGCCTACGCAGAAGACGACGTTGTTGAAGAAGTTACTGAAGAAGCTGCTGCCGATGAAAACAACGCAGAAGCAACCCAAGACGCCGACGCTTAAACGATAAATAATAACTATTCTATATAAAACACTCGTATTCTTTTGACGATTTTCAAAAGGATACGTGTGTTTTTTTTATCCACTCCCTCTTACTTTTTTTCACATTTTTTTATTCCTTTATTAACAGATATTTCCTCATTTTTATTGACTTTTTTTTCTGGCGGGCGCTTGCGAACGGCCTGAATTAGAGTTATATAAACTCCACTGAAGAACACATTTTTAAAGACATTGGTAGGTAATAGCATGAGCACATTTTCGGACCGTAGTCCTTTTCCAGATCATAATCGCAAGGCTTTTACGCCTAAAAATGCAGAGCAAGCTGAAAATCTCATGCTCAAACATGTCCCACCACACAGCGTTACAGCAGAGCAAGCTGTACTGGCAGGCATTTTTCAATCGCAAAACACATTTAACGTCATCGTTGATACACTGAGTAAAGAAGACTTTTATGTGCCGGCTCACCAACTTATTTTTGCGACCATGCTGCACCTCTACCAAACTTCAAAAGCCATTGATGTGGTGACATGCACCGAAAGACTTAAAGACCAAAATCAACTGGAAGCTGTGGGCGGTACCGTATATATGGCGGAAATCGTACAGGCTGTGGTGGCCGGTGCCAACGCGCCGCACTATGCCCATATCGTACGCGATAAAGCCCTACAACGCCGCCTTATTGAAACTTGTTCAGGTATTATAGGTAATTGCTACGATTCTTCACAAGATATCAAAGAACTGCTAGACGCATCACAACAATCAATCTTTTCCATAGCACAACGCTCCGCCAGCAAAGAATTTTACTCAACTGAAGATATCATTGATAATGTCTTCAAAAAACTCGTGGCTCTTGCCGATAGCCATGAACAAGTCACCGGCGTCACCACCGGCTTTACCCAACTTGACCGCATGACCGCCGGCTTGCAACCCTCCGATCTGATTATTGTTGCAGCACGACCCTCCATGGGAAAAACCGCCTTTGCCATGTGCCTCGCCCTCAATGCTGCCGTTAAAAAAAATGTGCCCGTAGCCGTGTACTCCCTCGAAATGAGCAAAGAACAACTTCTGCAACGTATGCTGGCAGTGCAAGCCTCCGTAGACGTTTCACTTCTGCGACAACCCGGCCGCCTCAAAGATGAAGACTGGTCAAAGCTGTTCACAGCAGCTGATGCCATAGGGCAAGCACCTATATTCATTGATGATACACCGTCTATCTCCACTCTCGAACTGCGCGCACGCACAAGACGCCTCATGAGCGAACACGGCGTCGGCATGGTCGTTGTAGACTACTTACAACTCATGCGCGCCGGTAGACGCATTGACTCACGAGAACTTGAAATATCTGAAATATCACGCTCGCTCAAAGCCCTCGCCAAAGAATTAAATGTGCCCGTCATTGCCTTGTCACAATTAAATCGTAAAGTGGAAGAACGAGCCGATAAACGACCCATGCTCTCAGACTTACGAGAATCAGGAGCCATCGAACAAGATGCCGACGTCATTATGTTCGTCTACCGAGAAGACGTCTATACCTTCACTAACCCCTCAGAACGACCACCACAAGGCGTAGCAGAAATTATCATCGGTAAACAACGCAACGGCCCCGTAGGCGCAGCAAGCCTCATGTATGTCTCACGCTACACCTCCTTCGTAGATATGGCCCCAGACTACATGGCAACCCCCTCAGAAAATGGATAGTAGAGAATAGATTTTTTTTCTTGGGGAAAATTCTTTTAAGCAATTTTAAGGATACACTGATTTATTATTTTTCTGGGGGAAAACCTTTTGTGAACAAAAGGTTCTTCCCCCAGACCCC
>CAYJJP010000127.1:0-6387 GCA_964370525.1 uncultured Desulfovibrionaceae bacterium
TACATTCTAACACAAAATATTATATTTTGCTCAAGTTTCAAATTAGAATGCCGTGTCTATTAATGCAACACATCATTGTTTTTTTGCATCTTTAGCCGTCAGTACTTTTACGCCAAACTCTGCAACCTCCGGTGGTGGATTGTAAAAAAGTAGCATAAAGGGAACTTCACCCCCCTTGGGCACATTGGTATTTTTTGTAAGTATTTCAATTTCATTGTGTAAAAAAGACTCCAACTCATCTTCGCCAAGCACTTGTAATTGAAATAAAGAAAGCGCCGTGCCTGCCAACTGTTTTTTTGACATAAGCACTGATTTATTGGGAGCATAGATAGCAGCTTCCACCTCAATCAGCTCTTTGGCCGTTGGAAACTCATTGAGTACCTTGCCTTCCACCACAAAGATATCGCCCACTTTTTCATTGACTACATAATATTGGCGTACATCACGCATGGTCAAAAACTCTACGCTTTTGGCAATTTCAGCGTCCGAAACCGTAGTTTTTTGTGGTTCCTTAAACATATACCACCACACAGCACCACCGCCGCCAATACACATTAACAAGACCAATAGGCTTGTAATAATCTTACCTGATTTACCCTTGGGCTTTTCTTTGTCTTTTACAGGAGCATTATCAATGCTAAAATCATCCAAATCACTACTTTGGCTTGGCGCCGGTGCTTCATTGGGCGTAGGACCAGTATATTGAAAAATATTCTGACACACCGAACAACGCAATTTCACATTGGGGCGCAACACAGAGTCAGGGAGATGAAATCTGCTTTGACACTTAGGGCATTGTACTTCCACGCTTAACTCCTGCGTAAAATATAAAACGATCTACGAAATAAGAACACAAAGATCTGGGAGATTACGATATTTCTCAGCATAATCAAGACCATAACCGACTACAAAACCTTTTTCAATACTAAAAGCCACAAAATCCGGAGAAACCTTAACTTCGCGTCGCTCCTTTTTATCTAAAAACACAACAGTACGCAAGGAAAGAACATTACGCTTTTGAAAAATATCATACAAAAAATCCAAGCTGTGCCCTGTATCAACAATATCTTCCACTATGAGCACATGTTTTCCGCCAAGAGCCAACTCCGCATCCTTAGTCATGGTTACTTCGCGCGAACTATGCTCTGAAAAGCCATAACTACAAACTCGAACAAAGTCTATTTCCACGTGCGGATTTTTCAGCGCGCGCACAAGGTCAGCCATAAAAATACTTGCCCCTTTAAGTACACCCACCACAACCAAGGGTTCGTCGCCATACACAGCATCTATTTCTTTGGCAAGAGTCTGTAGCCGTGCAGCAATTTCATCAGCCGAAATAAGCTTGCGGATTTCTTTAATTTCCATACATTCCTCTATAAGTCCAAAAATACGGCTGTTTCATCACAGTCCGGATATTTTGGACAATGAACACAGTCTGCCCATATTTTTTGCGGCAAGACATCTTTATCAACTATACTAAAGCCTACATTTACAAAAAAATCCTCTTGATAAGTCAAGGCAAATATTTTGTTTATATGCAGTTTACTACAGTCGGCAAGACAGTGCTCAACCATCTTGCGCCCAAGTCCTTGCCTTCGCATCTTTGTGTCCACCACGAGCGAACAGATTTCAGCAAGGTTGTCCCAAGTAGGCGCAAGCGCACAGCAGGCCACAACTTTCGCATCAGCCGTCTGGCCAACATAAAAATCGCGTATGTGCCTATATAGATGACTCAATGCCCGTGGGAGCAACAAACCTTGCTTAGCCGCATCCATAAGCAAGGTGTGAATTTCCTTCACATCTCCCATATGTGCACGGCGTATTGTCACATCTTGCATTGTATTACTTCCTCAACACCTTGTCGATAAACTTATTCAACTCCCTTTCGGTGACAAGACCCGATTCATTGGCCACCAATTCACCTTCTGTATCAAACATGGCATTGTGTGGAATACTGCGCACTTCAAAAAGTCTTTGTAATTCACTATCGGCCACATAGACTTCATACTTTACACCATATTCCCTAAGAAAAGCCGGAAGAAGTTGTGGTTTTTTATCAATGGACAAACCTATCACCACAACTTCTTGAGATCTTTTTCTCGCAAGGGACACCAAATCAGGTATCTCTTTTTTACAAGGAGGGCACCACGTTGCAAAAAAGTTTATAAGTATAACTTTACCCGAATGTTGTTCCAAAATTCTTTCAAGCCCATCCACACCAATACGTTTTGGTACGGCATGTGCGGTAAGTGAACTTGTTAAAATCATCACGGCAACAACACTTAATAGTCTAAAAACAAATGACATTTTTTTCATTTTTTCCTCTGCTAGCAAATATGCTATAATAAAGATTTTGCAAGACGCACAGCACCCACAGCATCAGTTGAATAACCGTGCGCTCCAATGGATGCGGCAAAAGCCTCAGTAACAACTGCCCCGCCAACTATCACTTTCATGGGCAGCTTTCGTTCATTTACAAGTTTAATTGTATCTTCCATACGCACCATTGTCGTAGTCATCAAAGCAGAAAGTCCAATAATATCCGCCCCGTGCTCTTCTGCACAGCGCACAATATCCTCAGCCTTTACATCTTTGCCTGCATCAACGACATCAAAACCATGATTACCAAGCAGTAAGGATACAATATTCTTACCAATATCATGAATATCACCTTCCACGGTGGCAAGCACAATCACGGGACGTTTTTCCTTCCCACGCATTTTTTCAAGCAGTGGCTTCACATGCCCAAAAGCTTTTTGCATGGTTTCTGCCGCTCGAATAAGCTGTGGTAAGAAATATTCACGTTTTTCATACTTATTTCCCACTTCGGTAATAGCCGGAATAAGTGTATTTTGCACAAGCTCCATGGGATCAGTTCCCTTATCGAGTTCTCCTTGCACAAGGTCAATAACTTTATCCTTTTGTCCAAGTAAGACAGCATCAAAAAGCGTTGCGGCCTCTTCATGCATGTGACCTTGTTTCATGCCCACACGCTCCGTAGCGCTGGCATCTGAACTCTTCCAATTGGTATACGCCGCAATAAAATATTCGGAATCTCGATCCTTATTCAAAAGAACATTGCTGGCATCGCGAACCTCACAAAGCCTTGTATTAGATGGATTTCCAATGCAAGAACTCAAACCGGCTCCAACGCACAACGACAAGAATGTGGCATTTAACAACTCACGCGCCGGTAAACCAAAGGACACATTGGACAAACCAATAGTCGTTGGTAATCCCTCACGCACGCACCACCGTATGGTTTCAAGGCATTGCCGCCCTGCTTCGCTCTTGGAAGAAACAGCAAGAGCAAGCACATCCACCATGAGTAAACTGCGAGCAATACCCAAAGAATCGGCTTGCTCCAAAAGTTCTTCCAAAATAGCAATGCGCTCAGTGGCGCGAACGGGCAAATCTCGTCCTTTTAACGGCAACAAAATAAAGGGTGCGCCATAATCTCGACACAAAGCCCCCAAACTCTCCATTCGGCCATGTTCACCGCTAATAGAATTTACAAGAGCTGAACCGGGGCAATAAGGCAGAGCATTTCTCATGGCCTCCACGTTTGACGAATCAAGAGAGAGTGGCACATCAAAACGCTCGGTAAGGCGCAAAACAAGTTCCGGCAAGGCCACGGCTTCATCCACCATAGGCGCCCCTACATTCACATCAAGCACCGGAACTCCTTGTGCAATCTGCTCTTCGGCAAAACGCATGGCAAGGCCAAATTCACCGCCTTGCAATTCAGCGATAAGCTGCTTCTTACCAGTAGGATTGATACGCTCACCAATAATGGTAAAGGGATATTCATCGCCAATACGCACAATACTTGAGCGTGTGGTGAGGGCAATGCTTCCGGCGCTCACCCGCACAGAAGGACGGCGCAATTCGCTATCGCCAAGAGCACGTTTTAATTGAGCAATATGCTGAGGCGTCGTACCACAACACCCACCCAAGAGCTGCACTCCGGCTCGAGCAAAAGCCACTGTTTTTTCAGCAAAAGTCTCCGGATCTAAGCGAAACACCGTCTCACCGTCCACAAGCTCCGGCAAGCCTGCATTTGGCTCAACAATTACAGGCAGTTTGGAATATGTGAGCAATTCCTCCACCACCGGCGCCATTTGCACAGGCCCTGCACTGCAATTGGTGCCAATAGCTGTAACACCAAGATTTTGCATGGTTTCCACAAATATTTCAGGAGTTGTCCCCGTAAGACTCACCCCATTTTCAAAGGTCATGGACACCATAATCGGAAGATTACACTGCTTGCGGATTGCCACCACGGCACACCGTGCTTCGGCTAAATCAAATTGCGTTTCGATGAAAAATACATCCACACCACCATGCAACAAACCACGCACTTGCTCGCTATAAGCTTCAATAAGCGCATGCGGCTCCAATGCCCCCAAGGGACGCGCAAAATAGCCCGTTGGGCCAATGTCACCAGCCACAAACACAGGCCGTCCGGCACCTTGAGTTGCAGCGCGTGCCACTTGCGCCACTTTAGAATTATACTTGAAAACATCCATTCCTTTTGGCATCTTAAGTGAATTTCCACCAAAAGAACATGTTAAAATAATATCTGAACCAGCATCAACATAAGCCTTATGAATATCACGCAAAACCTCTGGACGCGCTAGACAAAACTCCTCAGGGCTCATACCCACCGGCAAACCTGCAGCTTGTAGCATAGTACCCATGGCACCATCCAAAAGCAAAAAACGCCCCTCTTGCAAAACCCGACTAAATTCTTTCATCTTCAGCGACCTCAATCCTTCTATTAAATCACTTTTTAGGCTATCCATAAAAGATAAAATTTATTTTTCCCTTGTCAATCAAAAAAATAAAATAGCTAAAAAAGCAAAAAATGGGCAATAAAATCTATTTTACTATAAAAAAAACATTCCGAAACAGTAAAAAAGAGCATTTTTCTCCAATCTCAACATATATTTTATGCTGTGCAATCCAAAATTTTTATGTTATATAGAAATTGTTCACCGCATGTTGTTCCTTAAAGTACTATACATATTTAATAAAAAAGAACAAACAAAAACCTGTACCCCTTTTCTCGGCGTCTGCACAAGCTATTTTCACAGCATAACAATCGAGTATATATATGAAAAAAAATATAAATGCTACTAGTAAAAATGCCCCTTCCCCAAAAAGTGGGAAGAAAAAAAAGGTAGATGTTGAAATTTTATGCACGCAAGACGATTCATGCCTACATGTAGATGATGTCGAAGCCATAACCGGCAGCGAAGAGTCTAAAGACACGCAGTCACCCAAGAAAAAAAATAAAAACTCAACAACTACAGCAGAGCAAGCATCTAACACCAAGCCTTTACAAGCAAGCAGTAGCACGACCGATCTTGAAGCTGAAGATATGGACGATCACTTGCTTGAGCTAGATGATGATGCTGATTCTTCTGAACATTTGGATGACTTGGATGATTTAGATGATTTTTCACCTGACCTTGACGAAGACGAACAACATCCCGAACATATAAGTAAAAGCACACTGCCAAAAGTAGTTAGCAGTCGTGACAATCTGCATCTTTACTTGAAGGAAGTAAGCCGCTTCCCCATGCTTAAACCTGAGGAAGAACAAGAACTTGCGCATAGAGTTATTAACCAAAACGATACGGACGCAGCCTTTCGCCTTGTCTCTTCACATTTGCGCTTGGTCGTAAAAATCGCCATGGATTTTCAACGACGTTGGATGCAAAATGTGCTTGACCTTATCCAAGAAGGTAATGTGGGGCTTATGCGCGCTGTAAATAAATTTGACCCCGATAAGGGCATAAAATTTTCCTATTATGCCGCCTTTTGGATAAAAGCGTATATCCTCAAATTTATAATGAATAATTGGCGCATGGTCAAAATCGGCACGACCCAAGTACAACGCAAATTATTTTTCAATTTAAATAAGGAACGTCAAAAACTTATTTCACAAGGTTTTGACCCTGATGCGCTCATGCTCTCAGAAAAACTGGGCGTAAGTGTGGATCAAATTCACGAAATGGAACAACGCCTTGGCGCATCGGACATGTCGCTGGATATGCAGGTGAGTGATGTTGCCGGCGGCGCTTCACGCATGGATTTTTTGCCCGCCCTTGACCCCGGCGTTGAAGATAGCATTGCCAGCTCAGAAATTTCAAAATTAGTACAAAAACATTTACAAAGTATCATTCCCAAGTTAAATGAAAAGGAAAACTATATTCTTCAAAATCGGCTATTGTCCGATGAACCTGTTACCTTGCGAGAAATAGGTGAAAGATATAATGTTACAAGAGAAAGAGTGCGTCAGTTGGAAGCTCGGCTTTTAGAAAAATTACGCCAGCATTTAAGTAATGACATTAAAGACTTCTCTGAAGAATGGATAAATAC
>CAYJJP010000128.1:0-6374 GCA_964370525.1 uncultured Desulfovibrionaceae bacterium
GCCTGTGAGCTTATTATTGACAAGGGTCAAGATGCTGTCTACACTCACTACATTTGATAATTCCATATTGAACGGGGAACGAATTATGTTAGAAAAATTTTTTGCGCTTTCAAAAAAAGGCACAAATGTGCGTACAGAGATTTTGGCAGGCATAACAACCTTTATGACTATGTCATATATTTTGATAGTAAATCCAAATATTTTGGGTCAAGCCGGTATGGATACTTCTGCTGTTTTTGTGGCAACAGCGCTAACATCGGCAGTGGCTACTTTGCTCATGGGTTTTTTTGCAAATTTACCCATTGCTTTGGCTCCCGGCATGGGATTGAATACATTTTTTGCTTTTACTGTTGTAATTGGCATGGGATATTCGTGGCAATTTGCGCTTACGGCCGTTTTTTTAGAAGGACTGCTCTTTATCTTGCTTTCGCTAAGCAAATTGCGGGAAGCTATCATCTACAGCATCCCACCCAGCGTAAAAAACGCTATTTCCGTTGGAATAGGCCTTTTTATAGCGTTTATTGGGCTTAAAACTGCTGGTATTGTGGTGGATAATCCGGCTACACTGGTTAGCATCGGATCTGTTAAAAATCCCGGAGTGATTGTGGCCTTGGCGGGGACAATTATTACCGGTATTTTATTGTGTTATAAGGTTCGTGGTGCTTTATTGTATGGAATTTTTGCAGCAACGTTGCTTGGCATTCCCCTTGGCGTAACCAAGCTTGCCAATGTTGATACGTCCATGTTTTTTTCCATCCCAAGCCTTGCGCCTACTTTTTTGCAGTTTGAGTGGCATCAAGTTTTCACTTTAGACATGCTACTTGTTATTATTGCTATGCTTTTCACAAATCTTTTTGATACTATGGGCAGCCTTATCGGCATTATAACCAAGGCCGGCTTGCTCACGGAAAAAGGTGAAATTCCTAATCTTAAAAGTGCATTTATGGCTGATGCTGTGGGATCCTCTCTTGGGGCTGTGCTTGGCACATCCACTGTGGTTACCTATGTAGAAAGTGCCAGTGGTGTGTCGGTGGGAGGTAAGACCGGCCTTACAGCGCTTACTGTGGCTGTACTTTTCTTTATCGCTCTTTTTATCTCGCCGTTATTTTTGCTTATTCCCTCTGAGGCGACCTCAGCTGCGCTCATTTTGGTTGGGCTTTTCATGCTCTCGCCCATTCAGCGCATTGATTTAGATGAATACCATACGTCTATACCGGCTTTCTTTACTATCATAATGATGCCGCTTACCTATAGCATAGTCAACGGAATAATGTGGGGCTTATTGACCTATGTTATTTTAAGTCTTGCCAGTGGAAAAGCTAAGGAACCTAGTGTAATTTCGTATGTGTTGTCTGCCATTTTCATACTGAAATTTGTACTGGAGTAGAGTGTTTGTATGCGTTTGTCCACGAAGCTGATTTTCATGACAACAGTCTTGCTCGCTGCCCTTGGCGGGCTTGGCTATTTCAGCGTGATTCAACTCCAAAAGGTTAATCAAAAATCCACTGATATTTCTACGAATTGGCTTCCTTCCACTATTAATGTACAACGCATCAACACTCTTACGTCTGACTATAGAATTTATGAAATAAGCTATATACATTCCATTAAGGATGAGTCATTGGCGAACTTTGAGCAAAGTATGGATAATATATTGCATGAGCTTGCCATAGTTAGGGAAAATTATGAGAAGTTCATCTCTCTAGAGCAAGAAAGAGTAATGTACGAGAACTTTTCTGCTCTATGGGACAAATACATGGAACTTAGCAAAAAAATTCTCGCTTTGTCACGTAATGACAGCATGCTTGATGCCACATATTTATTGCAAAATGATTCGCGTAAACTTTTTGATGCCCTATCCCTTGAGCTTTTGAATGCTGTAAATCTCAATAAAGACGAAGGGATAATGGCTTCCCTTGAAGGGGATAGGGTGTATGCGAGCTCGCTGAAACTTATCTATGCCATGATTGCTTTTGTGGTATTGCTTGCAGCGTGCATTTGTTCTTGGGTGATGGTAAGTATAAGCAGGCAACTTGGCAAAGATCCCGGTGAGTTGATAGAAATTACCGAACGAATTACCCAAGGTGATTACGACATTGATGATGGTAAAAGCCAGCGTGGTGTATACAGACATGTACTTATTATGGTTGCTTCTCTGAGGCATCATATTGATTGTGCAGAGAAAAACGCACGCGTGAAAAGTGAATTTTTGGCCAATATGAGTCATGAGATTCGCACGCCCATGAATGGCATTCTTGGTTTATTGTACCTGCTGTCGCAAACGAAATTAGATGATAAGCAAGATGATTATGTGCAGAAGATATTATTTTCAGCCAAAAATTTATTGCGTATTATCAATGATGTGCTGGATTTTTCCAAGATGGAAGCCGGCATGCTTGAACTTGAAAGCATTCCTTTTAATCTTGAAAGTCTTTTTGAGGAAATAAGCACGCTTTATGAACCAAAGGCAAAAGAAAAACAATTGTCTTTTAGTATGAACGTGGAAAATTGTCCGCAGGTAGTGCTGCTGGGCGATCCTTTACGCATAAAGCAAGTTTTATTTAATTTTGTAAGTAATGCTTTGAAATTTACAGAAAAGGGTAGCATCTTGGTTAATATTAAATGCGACCCCATTGTTAATCATACGCTGAATTGTACTTTTTCTGTGCAAGACAGCGGAGTAGGCTTGACCAATGAGCAGCAAGAACGTCTTTTTTCAGCTTTTACTCAAGCGGACTCTTCCATTACACGCAAATATGGAGGCACGGGGCTTGGACTTGTCATCAGCAAAAAAATTGTGGAGACCATGCACGGGCGTATTTGGGTGGAAAGCCAAGTAAATAAAGGGACTACCTTTGGCTTTTCAATCAACCTTCCGCTTTGCAAAGCACAAGCATGCGCTGAGTTGAAGGAAATTCAGTTGCAAAATGATAAAAAACGTAGTGGAAAATTATTACTTGTGGAAGATAATGAAATAAATCAAATTATCGCTCAAGAATTGCTGGAAAGCGTAGGATATGCAGTGGACTTAGCGGAAAATGGGCAAGAAGCTTTAGATAGATTACATGAAAATGAGTATATGGCTGTACTTATGGATATACAAATGCCCATAATGGATGGGCTTACAGCCGTAAGGAAAATACGAGAAAATCCTGCATGGAAAGATCTTATTGTCATTGCCATGTCTGCCCATGCCATGACCGGCGACCGTGAAATAAGCCTTAAAAATGGCATGAATGAACATATTACTAAGCCCATTGACCCCGAAAATCTTTACAATACCTTAGATTATTATATTTCCGGGAAAAAATAAAAACTATGCTGACCATAAAATGTGCTGCTTGTCGACGTAAACTATGGAAATACCAAAAACTTGGACAAGGTGAAGTCTTGCGCTGTCATAAGGAACGTATAACTAAAATGTATGAAATGAACGAGCGAGACGGCAAAATTTATTGCCTGTGCGGGAAGGTTATCGGTATTGATAAGGGCAGTTTTTATAGCATGGTGAAGGGAAGCTTTACCTATGCGGGAACTAAGGTTAATAGGCTATAATTTAAATATATTTTTGCTAAGATAATAGGAACGTACATGTTTAATCACAATAATATAAATTTTCAGACAGTCCCTGCATTGCGCTGTGATATCGTTGATGATGTGACGCTCATGCCCATGGTGGGAGATATTACTGGGGAGGTAAGTGCCTATGCTTTAGGCGCTGTAGCAAAACAGAGCTCATTACCTTACACCAAGCGTATGATTGCTAAAGATACTCCAAACTACCAACTCCCCCCCATAAAGCCTTGGAATATTTCGAATCAAGAAGTCATTTACGGCGGAATTTTTTTCATGCATTGGGGGCATTTTCTCATAGAGGATTTGCAAAGGCTTTGGTATGCAAAAAATTGCGCATTGCCCATCGTGTGGGTGGGCGTCAATGGTGCAACATATACTCCCGCTGGGTTTAAAAAATGGCAAAGCGATATATTTCAATCTCTTGGGATAAATAATGAACATATATTCTTGAAAGAGCCTACGCAATTTGCCAAAGTGCATTTTCCTGAGCCGGGTTCAGGTATTAATACACATCTTCATCCCGAACATGCTGCATTTTTAGGCTATTATGAACAAGCTCCCACTGCGGGGAGGTTTGTGTATTTTTCACGCTCCAAAATCAGAAGCTGCTCCAATGAAGAACAAGTGGAAAACGCACTTAAGAAAAGGGGCTGGCATATCGTCTATCCTGAAACTATGACGGTGGCACAACAGCTCAAAGCTTTGGCTTCGGCTGAAGTTTGCTTTATGGTGGGCGGTTCAGCGCAGCACACCTTACTCTTAACCAAAAATTTGCAAACTCGTCTTATCGTTGTCCCGCGGGAGCATGGCGATACATTTAACATTGTTGCCAATGCAAAGTCTGATAATTATTACTTATTTAATTTGCCTAAAAAAGTTTTATATTCAGACTCAACTGACGAAGCCAATAATTTTTTTACTTTGGACTTGGGAACTTTAGAAAAATACCTCGCCGAAACCGAGGATTTTACAAAAAATCTAACCTCTCCCATGTTTGAAAAACCTGAAAAGCTTGAGGATAAACACATTAGAGTGCCTGAGTGGTATTATGAACAAACTCCACCCATAAGTTATGCACGAAAGTTATTTTATCATGCTTACTTTCTCTATGAACAAAAGAAGTACCGTAAGGCGTATAACATTTGCATGCACTTATATAAAAGAAATTTACTTGAAGATGATATGTATGTATTTTTCTTTAAAATTGTCCAAATGCAACATGTGCAGGGCGGTATAAGCAGTGTTTGGCCTTTAGTAAAACATGCTCATCATATTCAATCCTTACGGGAAAAAATTGAAAAAGAGCCTAAGAATAAGGATAATTATAAAAAGATTCTCAAATACTATCTTGTGAGCGGAAAGGTTAACGAAGCAAGAGATTTATTGGAGGACTTGAGGCAACAAAATCCTTCTTGGTCGTATGCTTTATTGAAGATTGCAGATATATATCGAAGGGAAAAGAATCTTGACAAAGCCATAGAGTACGCAAAAGAAGCTGTAACAGCAGAACCGCAAAATTTTAAATGCAAGCGTGAACTTGCCGGCTACCTCTTGGAAAAGAGGGACTATGGGGCGTGTAAAACCCTTGTGGCACAGGGATTACAGCAAAATCCTGCATGGAGCGAAGGATATGCTTTGATGGCGCGTGTCCATGATATTCAAGGCTCTCAGGAAAATCACAACAATTTAGGGTATATTGATAAGGCCATAGCTTGCGTTCAAAAAGCTATAGACCTAGAACCGGAAAACCAACAGGCTCTTGAACAGCTTGCAGGCTATCTCCAGAAAAAAGGTGATAATGTTAAGGCTATCAATGTATTGGCTAGCGCCATGCAAAATAATCCTCGAGGTGGCGAGCGCCATGCGCAAAATGCGCGTATTTACGAAATTATCGGAGAGTTTGACAAGGCCATAATACATGCCCGCAAAGCCGTGGAGCTGGAACCTCGCAATTTTGTTTGCAAAGCCCATCTTGCTACATATTTACGGAAAAATAAAAGCTATGCAGAACTTAGCGAAGTTTTGGATGAGGTTATGCACCTTAATCCATTTTGGAGCGAGCCTCATGCCCAATATGCTGCCATGTATGCAACCGAAGGAAATCTTGATAAAGCCATTGATTGC
The DNA here is from genome assembly GCA_964370525.1 of uncultured Desulfovibrionaceae bacterium. Lineage (GTDB taxonomy): Bacteria > Desulfobacterota > Desulfovibrionia > Desulfovibrionales > Desulfovibrionaceae > CAYJAD01. The sequence continues at coordinate 5,701 of CAYJJP010000128.1, forward strand.
GCACGAAAAGCAGTGGCTGCAGAACCTTATGACCCATTGCGCAAAGCCGAATTGTATGACTACAGGACGCAAAAGCTGCGCAAGAAGTTTTATTCACGAGATGGTTTTGTAAGATATACAACAAGCTGGATGCGGATTCAGGCTTATATTGATATAGTGTATGCCAAAACGTATTTGGAAATAGGCGTTGATCATGGACATACTTTTTTAAATTTAGACGTACCCTTTAAAATTGGCGTTGATCCGGAATTTAAGTTCGATACCCAACCTCATGCCAATGAAAACACAGTTTTGCATCAAGAAACTTCGGATACGTTCTTTGAACATTTTCCAAAACGTGTTGAAAACTTAAAATCAGTCTATCATAATAAAGACTTTAAGTTTGATGTGATATTTATTGACGGCTTACACACTTTTGAACAATCTTTACGAGATTTTGAAAATAGCCTTGCCTACGGACATGAAAAGACTATTTGGATTATTGACGATACAATACCAAGTAATCATTTTTCTGCCATGACTTCACAAGAACAGTGCATACGCTATCAAAAATGTGCAGGATTTTCCTTGGATAGTGCTTGGCACGGCGATGTTTTTAAAACGGTATTGTATATTCACGATAACTATCCGGAATTTTCCTATTGCACGCAAATAGATTCAGGAAATCCTCAAAC